>DASTGV010000171.1:0-2267 GCA_035718765.1 Nocardioidaceae bacterium | reverse complement strand
CCGCACACACCGAGCACCGCGCCGCCGCGCCGCGCGTGCGCGACCACCGCGTCGGCCAGTCCCCGCTCCCGCAGCCAGCACAGGTCCGCGACCGTCGCGCGGGTGCCCGGCAGCACCACGACGTCCGCCCCGGACAACGCGCGCGGGCTGTCCGCGAACACCACGTCGAGCCCGGGCTCGAGGCACAGCGCGTCGAGGTCGGTGAAGTTGGAGATCCGGGGCAGCACCACGACCGCGACGCGGGTCCGGTCCACGACCGGCGACGGCGCGGCGGCCCGGTCCCGCAGCGCCAGCGCGTCCTCGCTGTCCAGCCACAGCCCGGGCAGCCAGGGCAGCACGCCGAGCACCGGCCGGCCGGTGACCCGCTCGAGCGTGTCCAGCCCCGGCCGGAGCAGGCCGACGTCGCCGCGGAACTTGTTGACCACGAAGCCGGCGAGCAGCGCCTGGTCGGCGGCGTCCAGCAGCGCCAGCGTGCCGTGCATCGCCGCGAACACCCCGCCGCGGTCGATGTCGCCGACCAGCACGGTCGGGATCCCGCCGTGCCGGGCAAGGCCCATGTTCACGTAGTCGTGCGCGCGCAGGTTGACCTCCGCCGGGCTGCCCGCGCCCTCGCACACCACCACGTCGAAACGGGCCGCCAGCTCGTCGTACGCCGCGAACGCCGCCTCGGCCAGCGCCGCCCGTCCGCCCGCGAACGCACCGGCCTCCAGCCGGCCCGCCGGGCGGCCACGCACGACCACGTGGCTGTGCAGGTCGCTGCCGGGCTTGAGCAGCACCGGGTTCATCGCCGACTCCGGCTCCGCCCGCGCCGCGACCGCCTGCACCCACTGCGCGCGGCCGATCTCCGCGCCGTCGCCGGTGACCATCGAGTTGTTGGACATGTTCTGCGCCTTGAACGGCGCGACCCGCACACCGCGCCGTGCGAACGCCCGGCACAGACCCGTCGTGACCACGGACTTGCCCGCGTCCGACGTGGTGCCCGCGACCAGCAGGGACCCCGTCACGCGGTCACCGTAGCGGGCGGGGGCAGGATCGGTGGCATGGACCGCGCCGCCGTCGAGGACTGGGTACGTCGCTACGAGGAGCTGTGGCGCACGCCCGGCACGGACCGGCTCGGGGAGCTGTTCGCGCCCGGCGCGGCCTACCTCACCTCACCCTGGGCCGACCCGGTCGCCGAGCTCGCGCGCTTCTGGGAGGCGGAGCGGGTCAGTGCCGACGAGGGGTTCACGATGACCAGCGAGGTGGTGGCCGTGGACGGCGCGACCGCGGTCGTGCGGGTGGCCGTCGACTACGCGACCGGGAACCGCTGGCGCGACCTGTGGGTGCTCACCTTCGACGACGACGGCCGCTGCCGGGCGTTCGAGGAGTGGCCGTTCGCACCGAGGCAGCCGGACGGCCATTGACCGACACCGACGGGCTCGAGGTGTGGTGCGGGCAGTGGGTCAGACGAAGTGGGTCGCGGCGCAGGCCACGCAGCACATCTCGGTGACCTGCTGGAACCCGTCGTAGTCGACGGCGACCACGCGCCACTCGTGGTCGTGCAGGACGGACGCCTGCGTGGAAGGGGCCGGCACGCCCCTCCCTGTCCCCTTCGCGCGGGTTCGTGAACCTTCGGCGAGGCAGCGGTCTAGCCCGGCGGCTCAGAAGCCGTTCTGCTTGCGCAGCGGCCCGGGCCGGCCGTCCGGGTCGTGCAGCACGAGGTACGGCGGCAGGGCCAGCCCCTTGGCGATCGGGCCGAGCCGCGGGGGCTGGATCGGGCGGAGCCGCCCGGGGGGACGCGGGCCACGGCGGCCACCCCGGTGCCAGGCCTCGAGGGCGCGGGCCGCGGCGGCGTACGCCTCGAACATCCCGAGCGGGTCCACGCAGTCCGCCATCACCCGCAGCAGGGACACCTCGTCGCTCGCGTCGACCTCGGGGTCGAACGGCCGGTCGAGGTGCTCGGCGGCCAGTGCGAGCCGCAGCCGGCGCGCGTAGGCGCCGTGCTCGCCCTCGTCGTCCCCGTAGGTGCTCCGGTCCACGACCACGACCGACAGCTCGGAGTCGTGCGTCCAGGACCGCCGGTTGAAGTTGTCGGAGCCGATCGATGCCCAGATGTCGTCGACCACGCAGGCCTTGGCGTGCACGTAGACGGGTGTGCCCTCGTGGTTCTCGATGCCGTAGAACGCCACCCGGCCCGGACCGGCCGCCATCATCTCGGTCATCGCCCGCTGCCGGCCGAGCAGCTGCGGCGGCCGGGAGGCGCCGTCGAGGTCGGGGTACAGCGGCAC
>DASTGV010000170.1:0-3880 GCA_035718765.1 Nocardioidaceae bacterium | reverse complement strand
GCAACTTCGCCCGCGGCGAGGCCTACCTGCAGGAGTCGCCCACGCTGTGGGACGTCACCTTCCAGACGGCGGTCGCCCAGGCGGAGCTGGAGGCGCGGGAGTACGCCGGCGCCTACCACCGGGTCGCGTTCCACCGGCCCGACGGGGAGCCGCTGTTCATCGAGACCACCCGCCCCGAGCTGATCCCGGCCGTGGTCGCGCTGGTGGCGCACCCCGACGACGAGCGCTACCAGGGGCTGTTCGGCTCGACCGTCACCTCGCCGGTGTTCGGTGTCGAGATCCCGGTGATGGCGCACGCCGCCGCCGAGCCCGACAAGGGCGCGGGCGTCGCGATGTGCTGCACCTTCGGTGACCTCACCGACGTGCAGTGGTGGCGCGAGCTGCGGCTGCCGGTGCGCACGGTGATCGGCCGCGACGGGCGGCTGCACCGCGAGACCCCGGAGTGGCTGGCCGCCGAGCCGGCCGCCACGGCGTACGCCGAGCTGGCCGGCAAGACCACGTTCAGCGCCCGCGAGGCGATGGTCGGGCTGCTCCGCGCGTCCGGCGACCTCGACGGCGACCCGAAGCCGACCCAGCGGATGACGAACTTCTACGAGAAGGGCGACAAGCCGCTCGAGATCGTCTCCACCCGGCAGTGGTACATCAAGAACGGCGGCCGCGACGCCGAGCTGCGCGCCGAGCTGGTCGAGCGCGGCGCGGAGATCGAGTGGGTCCCCGCGCACATGCGGCACCGCTACACCAACTGGGTCAACGGGCTGAACGGTGACTGGCTGATCTCCCGGCAGCGGTTCTTCGGCATCCCGTTCCCGGTCTGGTACCCCCTCGACGAGGAGGGCGAGCCCGACTACGAGCACCCGCTGCTGCCGAGCGAGGCCGAGCTGCCGGTCGACCCGTCCACCGACGTGCCGCACGGCTACGCCGAGGACCAGCGCGGCAGGCCCGGCGGCTTCCTGGGCGACCCGGACATCATGGACACCTGGGCGACGTCGTCGCTGACCCCGCACATCGCCGGTGGCTGGGAGTCCGACGACGACCTGTTCCAGCGGGTCTTCCCGATGGACCTGGCCACCCAGGCGCACGACATCATCCGCACCTGGCTGTTCTCGCGCGTGGTCCGGGCCCACCACGAGAACCACGTGGTGCCGTGGTCGCACGCGCTCATCTCCGGGTTCATCGTCGACCCGGACCGCAAGAAGATGAGCAAGTCCAAGGGCAACGCGGTGGTCCCGACCGAGATCCTCGACAAGTTCGGTGCGGACGCGGTGCGCTGGCGGGCCGCCACCGCCCGGCCGGGCCTGGACTCGCCGTTCGACGAGACCCAGATGAAGGTCGGCCGGCGGCTGGCGATGAAGGTGCTCAACGCCTCGAAGTTCGCGCTGTCCAGCGTCGGCGCCACCACGCTGAGCCCGTCGGCGGTCAGCGAGCCGGTCGACTGCGCGATGCTGTCCGGCCTCGCCGTGACGGTCGCCCGCGCCACCGAGGCGTTCGAGGCCTACGACTACACCACCGCGCTCGAGGTCACCGAGAAGTTCTTCTGGGAGTTCTGCGACGACTACCTCGAGCTGGTCAAGGAGCGGGCGTACGGCGCGCGGGGCGAGGACGCCGCGGTCTCGGCGAAGGCCGCGCTCGCGATCGCGCTGCACGTCCAGCTGCGGCTGCTGGCGCCGTTCCTGCCCTACGTGACCGAGGAGGTCTGGTCCTGGTGGCAGGAGGGCTCGATCCACCGGCAGAGCTGGCCGACGGCCTCGGAGCTCGGCTCGGCCGCCTCGGCCGACCCGGCCATGCTCGCCGCGGTCGCCGCGACCCTGGCCGGCATCCGGGGCGCGAAGTCGACGGCCAAGGTGTCCATGCGCACCGAGCTGGCGCACGCGGAGGTGTCGGGCCCCTCGGGCGCCCTGGCGCTCGCCGCCCGCGCGGCCGATGACCTCAAGGCGGCCGGCAAGATCGTCGGCGACCTGACCTTCACCCCGACGGACGCGGACTCGCTCTCCGTCCGGGCGGAGATCGCCGCCGCCCCCGACGCCTGACCGGCGCGGGGGCGGGCGCAGGGTCGGGCGTCAGACCCGGTCGAGCCAGCGCTGGAACGACTCGAACCCGTAGGGGCGGCCGAGGAAGTCCTCGACCAGGTCGGCCGCGTCCTTGCTGCCGCCGGCGGCCAGCACCCGGTCGCGGTAGCGGTGCGCGACCGCGGGGGCGAACAGGTCGTCGCGGTCGAACGCCGAGAACAGGTCCTTGGCGATGACCAGGCTCCACATGTACGTGTAGTAGCCCGAGCCGTAGCCCTCAAGGTGCCCGAACGACGCGAAGAAGTGGGTGTCCGGGACGTAGCCGAACACGTCGTACTTCGCCTGCAGCTCGCGCATCGTCGTGGTGATGTCGTCGGGCACGTCCTGGTGCAGCGTGTAGGACAGCGCGGCGTAGAACATCTGGGTGCGGGCGTAGAGCCCCTTGCCGAAGTCCTTGGCGGCGCGCATCTTGGCCACCAGCTCGCGCGGGATCGGCTCACCGGCGGCGTCGGTCGCGAACGACCGGAGCACGTCGGCGTCCCACGCCCACTCCTCCAGCATCTGCGACGGGGCCTCGACGAAGTCCCACTCGGTGGCCACCCCGGAGAACCGGGTCCACGCGTGCCCGCCGGCCAGCACGTGGTGCAGCAGGTGGCCGAACTCGTGGAAGAGCGTGACGACGTGGTCGTGCTCCATGAGGGCCTTCGAGAAGTTGCACACCAGCACGCCCTCGGCGAGCTGGCGGTCCTTGATGCCGGGCGCGAGGTCGAACTGGGCCGCGTGTCCGTACTTCCCCTTGCGCGGGTGCAGGTCCAGCCGGATCCGCCCGATCCGCTCGCCCCCGCGCAGCACGTCGTACGTCGCGACGTCCTCGTGCCAGGTCGGTGAGTCGGTGACCTCGACGTACTCCACGTCGAAGAGCCGGCCGGTGACCTCGAGCAGACCGGCCCGCACCTTCTGGAAGTCGAAGTAGGCCCGGGTCTGCTGGGCGTCGACGTCGAACCGCTCGCGCCGGAGCACCTCGGAGTAGAACAGCTTGTCGACGTTGTCGACGGTCGTGAGCTCGGGGTGGTCCTGCCGGACCCGCTCGAGCAGCACCTCGAAGTCGCGGCGGGCCGCGGTCTCCGACACCTCGGTGATCCGGTCCACGAACTCGGGGATGGCCGACCCCTTGCCGATCATCTTGACCTCGGCGTCGTAGGACGGCCAGCCGTCGTAGCCGAGCAGGCGGGCGTGCTCGCGGCGCAGCCCCAGCAGCTCGTGCAGGAGGGCGTCGTTCTCCGGCCAGGCCCGGTTGAGGTACTGCTGCATCAGCGCGGCCCGGGCGTCCCGGTCCCGGCAGAAGGTCGAGAACGGCAGGTAGTCGGGGTAGTCGGTGGTGATCACCACCGTGCCGTCCTCCCCCGCCGGGTGGCTCTCGACGAAGTCGGCGGGCAGGCCGGCGAGGGCGGCCGGGTCGACGCTGATCGACCGGACGCCGTCGCGGATGTTCTTGGCGAACTCCTGGGCGACCGCGGTCTCGCGCTCGGAGAGCTCCCGCAGCCGGGTGCGGACCGCCTCGTCCTGGTCCACACCGGCCCGCCGGAAGTCCCGCAGCGCGAGGGCGTGCACGCGCCGGCCGGCCTCGTCCAGCTCCTGCGGGTCGACCCCGGAGAGCACGTCGAAGAGCCCGCGGTCGAGCCCGATCTCGGTGAGCAGCCGCTGCGCGTCCTGCTCGGCGCGCTCGGCGCGGGTGCGGACCGCCTCCTCCGGGTGCACGTTGGAGAACAGCCCGGCCGAGGCGAACGCGTTGTGCAGGGCCAGGTTGAGGTCGTTCCAGAGACCGAGCACCGCGGCGGAGTCGTGCCCGCCCTGCTTCAGGGTCTCGACGTGCG
>DASTGV010000169.1:0-15977 GCA_035718765.1 Nocardioidaceae bacterium | reverse complement strand
GCCACGCCAGCACCAGGCCACCGCTCACGAGGCCCAGCACGAAGGCGCCGAGGGGTGGCGGATCGGGCGCGAGGAACAACGGCAGGTGCCACAGGACGTGCCCCACGGCCAGGATGGCGACGGCCACCATCGCCGAGTGGCGCTGTTGCAGGAGCGGCAGCGCGTAGCCGCGGAACCCCAGCTCCTCCCCGAGTGGTCCGCCGATGACGATCATCACGGGCAGGAGGAGCAGGTAGCCGCCGATCGCCGCGACGCCCGGCATCGCCGAGGAGGGCGCTCCCCACGAGCGCATCGCGAAGACGGCCGGCAGCGTGATCGCCGGAGGCAGCAGCAGGGCCACGACGTACCAGCGGGGCGACGCCCGCCAGCGCGTCAGGCTCGTCAGGCTGCGCCGCACACCGCTGCGGCCGACGGTCACGGCCACGACCACGAGCACGGCGGCGTCCGGACCGAACGGGAACACCGGGAACCCGCCGACGTGCAGGGGGAGGACCCACCAGGAGAAGAGGTAGGCCAGTCCGAAGAACGACAGCAGCGGGTACCGCTTCATGGTCCGGGCGACGACGTTCATCACCGGCTCCTTCCGGAGCAGCGCGAGGACGAGCCGTCGTCCGGCGGAGGACTCCCCGGTGTGTCGTGGCCTCGGTCGCCTCTCCACGCAACCACGCACCCGGGGCGACGGCAATGACCCCACCGAGTCACGGCGGACCACGAACGCTCCAGAGCGCGGCTCGGCAGGGACCCGTCAGCGCTCGGGCGGGTCGCCGAACAGCAGCGAGCCCAGCCCCCGGCGCAGGCCCACGACGTCCCCGACCCGGCGGATGGCGAGCAGGGTGCCGTCGACGTACGGCGCGGGGGTGGGCCCTGGGTCGTGACGCATGACCAACCGCTCACCGGAGCCGGCGAACACGATCTCGGTGGTGACCACGAAGCCGGTCAGCCGCAACGAGTGGATGCGGGTGCCCGCCACCTCCGCCCCGCGAGCCTCCACCGGCCCGTGCAGCTCCTCGACCGGCACCGCGGTCCGGGGTGGCCGCACCCGCGCCAGGGACTCCGCGAGCTCGCGGGAGGTGCCGCTGGGCACGTCCGGCTTCTCCTCGCCGGCGTAGTCGAGGATCTCCCACTGGTCGATGTGCTCCGCGGCCATGGCGGCCGCGCGGAGCAGCACCGCCGCCATCACCGAGAAGTTGCCGGCGGCGACCACGCCCACTCCCCGGGACCGGGCGCGCTCGTCGAGGTCGGCGTAGTCGTCCGCGGTCAGGCCGCTGGAGCCCACCACCACGTGGACGCCGGCGTCCACGGCCGCCCGGACGTTGTCCCGGACGGCGGTCGCGCTGGTGTAGTCGACCAGGACGTCGACGGCCGTGGCGCCGAGCGCGCCGGCCACCGTGCCGTGCACCTGGCCGTGGGCGTCGACCCCCGTGGCCTCGGCCAGGCTCCGACCGGCCGCGCTGCGGGACACCCCCGCCACCAGCCGGAGGTCCGGGGACGCCTGGATGGCGGCCAGGATGGGAGGTGCGGTCCAGCCGGTGACGCCGGCGAAGCAGACGTTGGTCACGATGCTCCTCGTTCGTGGGGGAGGGCGACGGGCCGTCGTTCGGGCCTCAGCGGTCCAGGCACGTGCACACGCAGGCCCGGTTGCCCTCGGGGTCGGCCAGCACGACGAAGGCCGGCGCGTTCCCGGCGTCGACGACGCGCCCGCCCGCGGCGACCGCGGCCGCGATCCGCTCGTCGGCCCGGTCGTGCGGCACCCACACGTCGAGGTGGAAGCGCTGCCGCGGGGTGTCGTGGGCGTCCGTGTGCTGGAACCAGAGCAGGGGCACGCGTCCACCCGGGTCGACCACGTCGTCGCCGGCCCGGGAGTCGGGGCTCCCGGTGAGCAGGGCCGCCCAGAACGGCCCGACGGCGGCCAGGTCTGCGGCGTCCAGCGCGAGCTCGATCTCGCTGGTGGCACCGGGGTCCGCGTCCACGCCTTGCTCCCGGGCGATCTCGATGATCCGCCGGGCGAGGTCGAGGTCGCGCCGGGTGACCCGGGAGACGTCGTGGCTGACCAGCTTCAGGTCCACGAAGGGGTAGGTCAGCGTGACATCCGGGTGGTGGCCGGCCCGCTCGGCGAGCTCGGTGACGGCGGTGACGAACGCCAGGCCGGTGACGAAGTCGCCGGTGTGGAAGCGAGCGTGCAGGGCCTGTGCGAGCAGGCGCCAGTCGTCGAGCCCGGCGTCGAGGATCTCCTTGCTGGTGAGCTTCTCCATCCGCTCAGTATGTCCCCGGCGCCGGTGCCCTCACGGTCATCCGTGCGTCAGGAGCTGGGAGTAGCTGAGCACACGGGACGTGTTGCCGACCTTGTCGCGGGCCACCAGCCGCACCACGAGAGACCCGCGGCGCACCCCCGGGAGCCGGTAGCTCCACTGCGTGCTGCCGGCGATGACGGCTCGTCCCGCACCGGTCTTGCGGAGTGCGGCGGCCCGGCTCCCGGCTCGCACCCAGGAGTGCGTCCTCGCGCGGTAGGCGTACCAGACCGTGCCCCGCCTCTCGATCGCGCGCACCCGCACGGTCGCGAGCCCGGTCCCGGCTCCGTCGGTGGCGTGCCCCTTCAGCACCCGCCAGGCGGCCGCCGAGGAGCGGTGGCCCGGTCGCTGCACGGCCACGACGGGTGCGGCGGTGTCGGCGGAGATCGTCACCGGCGTGGTCGAGACGGTCGCGCTGTTCCCGGCCAGGTCGGTGAGCGTCACCGTGGGCGTGAAGCTGCCGGCCGCGCCGTACACGTGGGTGGTCGTGGTCCCGGTGGCCCATGCCACGGGGCCCTTGCCGTCCTTCCAGTCCACGGCCCGACGCACGGAGCCCGGCGGCGTGACGTTGTCACCGATCGACGTCTGGGTGAGCGTGACGGATGAGAGCTTCGCCCATCCGGTGCCCGGCGCGACGGTGAACGACCCGCTGGGTGGCTTGTCGTCCGGGTCCTTGGCGGTGATGACGGTCGTGGAGATGTCGGACCCGGCGGCGTTGGAGACGGTGAGGCTCACCGTGTACGTACCCGGCTTGTCGAAGGTGTGGGAGGGGTTCGAGCTCGTGGCGGTCGACCCGTCCCCGAAGTCCCACTGCCACTTCGACGGCGAGTTGGTGGAGGTGTCCTTGAAGCTCACCTTCAGCGGCGCCTTGCCGGAGGTCGGGGTCGCGGTGAACGACGCGGTCGGAGGAGCCGACGGGCCCGACCCGACCGCGAAGGTCAGCTCGTCCATCTCGCCCTTGTAGAAGTCCCCGCCCGGGTAGGCGCCGACGATCATGTCGAAGGAGTTGCCGATCGCGCCCACCGAGTGCTTGCTCGAGTACGACTTGCCGTCGATGGTCAGCGTCACCGCCGAGGAGGACTTCTCGCACTGGATGCTGTGCCAGAGGCCGTCGTGCAGGTCCGGGCCCGCCTGCACGGTCGCGGAGCCGGCCGACCCGTGGAAGTAGCAGGACACCTGGCCGTTCGGCTGCATCTCGACCTTGTACTCCTGGCCGGGGGCCTGGCCCTTGCGGAACAGGTCGTAGTCAGGCTTGCTCGGGACGGTGGTGGTCATCAGGTGGAAGGAGATGTGGACGTCGCTGGACCCGGCGTTGAGGTCGCCGCTGTTCGGGATGTTCACGTACGACGAGCGGCCGTTGAAGCCGTAGCCGGTCCCGTCCACGCTGGAGCCGACGGTCTGGCCCAGCGCCACGTTGTGCAGCTTCCCGGGGTGGTTGCCGGTCGAGTCGGTCATCGTGCTGCCGCTCGTCTCGTCCATGTGCCACGTGTCGCTCGTCCCGGACGCCGCGTGGGCCGTCACCGGAAGAACGGTCGCCAGAGCGGCGACGAGTGCGGTGACCAGGCCCAGCCGCACGGATGACCGACCCCAGCTGACGTGTGCGCTCATGACGACTGCTCCTCCGCGGAAGATGGGCGGTGCAAGCGGGCGGAGTCTGGCGTGGCGCCGCGTTCGGCACACACGTGGATCCTGCTCCCCGTTCGGGTCGTGCCCGTCCATGAGAGTCGATGTCGGCATTCTCATCATCCGTTGGAGGAGGGCGACCGCGTACGACGTTTGGGGGACCGGCGCACCACCCGTCCGGAGGTGCACATGGCGCGTCGGCCCGGCTACAGGGCGCCGAGGCTGTGCTGGAGGCTGACCACGGCCGCGCCGCGCGCCCAGTCGACGAAGGTCAACGGGGCGGTCGAGACGTCGAGCTCGCAGTGCTGGGTCTCCTGCGGTCCGGGCCGGGTGCGGTCCGCGATCGTCGCGGCCAGGACGGGGGAGGCGAACAGCGGCTCGACGTCCTCCCCGGCCAGCACGATCCGCTCGGTCTGCAGGGCGCCGGCGAAGGTGGCCACCAGGTGCCCGAGCGCGCGGGCCGCGTCGGTCACCCACGGGCTGTCGGCGTACGCGGGCTCGCGGATGACCTCCGCGAACGACCCGCTGACCCCTGCCGCGGCCATCCGCGCCTCGACCTCGTCCCGGTAGAGGTAGGCGGCCACGCAGCCACGGTGGCCGAGGCTGCAGCGCGGTCCGTCGGCGTTCACGGGCGCGTGGCCCAGCAGGTGCCCGTTGTCGATCAGCCGCTCGACCACGTGCCCCTCCCGGGCGAGCCCGAAGCCCAGTCCCGCACCGAACGTGACCAGCCCGAACGTCGAGTGCGTCCGGCCGGCGCCGAACCAGAGCTGCTCGCGGGCCAGCGCGGTCACGTCGTTGGTGACCACGACCGCGGTCTCGACGGCCTCCCGGAGCGGTCCGGCCACGTCGACGTCCCGCCAGCCCAGGAAGCTGCCCTCGCGTACGACGGACCGGTCGTCCACCACACCGCCGACGGACACGCCGACGCCGTCCAGGGAGGGCAGCCGCCTCGCGAGGCGCTCGACCAGCCGGGCCACCACCCGCAGCGTGCCGCCGACGGGCACGACCCCTCGAGCGCCCCGGGCCGGCAGGCGTGTCTCGGCGGAGGCCAGCACGGCGCCGACCATGTCGCACGCGACGCCGTAGGCCCGGTCGCCGGTCAGCTTGACGCCGACCACGTGGCGCGCCGTCGGCACGGGCGCCAGGATCTGGCGCGGGCGACCGACTCCCGAGCGGGGGTCGGTGGTCTCGGAGACGAGGCCGTCGCGGACCAGGGTCTGTGTCGCACGGGACATGGACGCGTCGGACAGCGACAGGTCCCGCCCCAGGTGCCCGCGCGACGCGGGTCCGTGCGTCAGCAGGTGCATCGTGATGGCGAGGGCGTGCGGCGTCAGCCGCAGGGAACCCGCGGGGCGGGGGAGACCGGGCACTGGTCCAGCCTACGGAAGTGACCGTTGCCACAGGGCGGTTTCCTGAGTTAGTTTCATCCCGCTTGAAAATTATTCACCGGCTTCTCGTCCCTTGGAGCACCGTTGCCACTGTCAAGCTCACCACCTCGGCGCCACCTGGCGCGCCGGCCCCTGCGGGTCGCCACCGTCGCCGGTGTCCTCGTGCTCGTCGCCTCGCTGCTCGCGGGTTGCTCCGGCGGTGACGGCCGCACGGTCATCACCTTCTTCCAGTTCAAGCCCGAGGCCCAGCAGTACTTCCAGGACCTGGCTCGGCAGTTCGAGCGGGCCAACCCCGGCATCCGGGTCGTCGTCGACAACCCCGCCGACCCGGAGACGGCGCTCCGGACACGGCTGGTCAAGAACGACGTCCCCGACGTGATGACGCTCAACGCCAACGGCACGTTCGGCGAGTTCGCGAGCGCGAAGATCTTCCGGGACTTCAGCTCCGACCCGGTGCTCGACCACGTGAACCCGGCCTACCTGAAGGTGATCGGCGCGCTGGGCAGCGGCGGGAAGGGTGAGGTGAACGGCGTCCCGTTCGCCGCGAACGCCAGCGGCCTGCTCTACAACGAGGACCTGTTCGCGAAGTACCACGTCGCGGTGCCGAGGACGTTCGACGAGCTCATCGCGGCGGCCGAGAAGTTCAAGAAGGCCGGGATCACGCCCTTCTACGGCATGCTCGCCGACGCCTGGACCGCCCAGTCGCCGCTGGCCCCGCTGTCCTCACAGCTCCAGCCCGGCGACTTCTTCCAGCAGCGCTTCGCGGACAGGACCACGTTCGCGCAGGGCTGGCGCAGCACCGCGAGCGAGCTCGCGCAGCTGTACAGGTACACGCAGCCGGACCCGCTGTCCAAGGGCTACGAGGACGGGACCGCGGCGTTCGCCAAGGGACAGTCGGCCATGCTGCTGCTCGGCAGCTACGCCGTGCCGCAGATCCGGGCCAGCAAGCCGAAGTTCACGATCGGCAGCATGGCGCTGCCGGCGACCAACGACCCGGCCAGGACCACTCTCGTGTCGGGCGTCGACGTGGTGATCACCGCCGCCCGGCACGGCGCCCACCAGCGGGAGGTCAGCAGGTTCATCGACTTCCTGATGCAGCCGAAGGTGATGACCGCGTACTGCAAGGCGCAGGTCGCCATCCCGACGCTGCAGGGTCTGCGCAACGACGACCCGGCGCTGAAGGGCGTCCAGGGGTACATCAACGCGGGGAAGATCGTCGGCTTCACCGACCACCAGTTCATCGCGGCCATCCCGCTCGCCCCGCTGCTGCAGACGTTCCTGCTGAGCGGCAACGAGTCCCGGTTCCTCAGCGACCTCGACTCGGACTGGGACAAGGTCGCCCAACGTCGTACCTGGGGACTAGGAGCCGTGACCTCATGACCGCCACCAACCTGCCGGCGTCCGACGCCGACGTGACCACCACGATCCCGGATGCCAAGGCGGGACGCCGGAGGTCGGCGACCCGGCTCCCGCGGACCTTCTACCTGATGGTCCTCCCCGCACTGGTGCTCTTCATCGTCTTCCACACCGTCCCGGTCATCCAGGGCGTCTACTACAGCTTCACCGACTCGCCGGGGTACGGACCGTCCAACCTGGTCGGCTTCCGCAACTACATCGCGCTGTTCACCGACCCGCGCGTCCTGCACGCCTACTGGTTCACGTTCCTCATCGCCGGCGTGGCGACCATCCTCGTCAACATCGTCTCGCTGGCGATCGCGGTCGGGCTCAACGCCAAGATCAAGTTCAAGACGACCCTGCGCGGCGTCTACTTCATCCCGAACGTGCTCGCGATCCTCGTCGTCGGCTACATCTTCAACTACCTGTTCTCGAACTCCCTGCCCGCGCTCGGCTCGAAGCTCGGCATCGACTTCCTGTCGACGTCCCTGCTCACCAAGGCGAGCACCGCCTGGATCGCGATCGTCATCCTCGCGGTCTGGCAGTCCGCGGCCTTCAACATCATCATCTACATCGCCGGGCTGCAGACGGTGCCGCAGGACATCTACGAGGCGGCGGCCATCGACGGCGCCTCGCCCTGGCGGCGGTTCCGCGACATCACCTTCCCGATGATCGCCGGCTTCTTCACCATCAACATGGTGCTGTCGCTGAAGGGCTTCCTGCAGATCTTCGACCACATCGTCGCCCTCACCGGCGGCGGGCCGGGCACCGACACCGAGTCGGTGGCGCTGCTCATCTACAAGGGCGGCTTCCAAGGCGGTGAGTACGGCTACCAGAGCGCCAACGCGGTGGTCTTCTTCATCGTCATCGTCGTGTTCTCGATCGTCCAGCTCCGCTTCCTCCAGCGTCGGGAGATGTCCATCTGATGTCCGCACAACTCGCAGAGCCCCCCGTCGCCCGCGGCACCGCCCCTCGCCGGCGGACCAGGCCCGGAGGCACCGACCGCGTCAACTGGTGGCTGACGGCGCTGCTCCTCGTGCTCGCGCTGACCATCGCGATCCCGCTGTACTTCGCGGTCGTCACGGCGCTGAAGACCACCGACCAGCTCGGCGGCACCGGCTTCGGGCTGCCCACCCACGTGCAGTGGTCGAACTTCGCCGACGCGTGGCGGCTGACCGACTTCCCCAGGACCGCCCTCAACAGCGCGATCATCACCGTCGGCGCCGTCGTGCTCACGCTGCTCACCAACTCGATGGTCGCCTACGCCATCGCCCGGAACATGAGCCGCAAGCTGTTCAAGGGCCTCTACTACTACTTCGTGTCGGCGCTCTTCGTGCCGTTCCCGATCATCATGCTGCCGGTCGCGAAGGAGACCGCGCTGCTGCACCTGGACAACCGGCTCGGGCTGGTCCTGCTGTACGTCGTCTACGGGCTGGCCTTCAACATCTTCATCTTCACCGCCTACATCCAGTCGATCCCGAGCGAGCTGGAGGAGGCCGCCGCGATGGACGGCGCGTCCACGTGGGGGATCTTCTGGAGGGTGATCTTCCCGTTGCTCGCCCCGATGAACGCGACGGTCGGCATCCTCACCTGCCTGTGGGCCTGGAACGACTTCCTGCTGCCGCTGGTGATCCTGTCCGACCCGGGCTCGGCCACCCTGCCGCTGGTGCAGTACGTGTTCCAGAGCCAGTTCCAGACCAACTACCCGGCGGCGTTCGCCAGCTACCTGATGGCGATGGCGCCGCTCCTGCTCGTCTACGTGTTCGCCCAGCGCTGGGTCATCTCCGGCGTCACCCGGGGCGCCGTGAAGTAGGACGTCCGCAGCCGGTCCCGTACCACCGAACCCAGGAGAACCACACCTCATGCTCTTCCCCGCACTCGCCGCAGACGCAGCGCCGGTCACGCGACTGGCGATCGACAAACCGGACGGCCGGCTGCCGGTCGTGCGGTGGGCCGGCGTGGCCGGACCGGAGGCCGACCCGGGCGCCGGTCTCGTCGGGCTGCTCGGCCCCCGTCGGGGCGCCCCCCTGCTCGTCGAGCAGGCGCACGGGGCGTACGAGCGGCCGGGGCTGCGCGGGCACCGGCTGGCCGACGGCCGGGGCGGCGCCAGGGACGTCGCCGGCCGGTCCTGGAGCACCCGGTTCGAGCCGGTCGACACCCAGGAGTCCGAGCGCACGCTGGTCGTCGCTGCCCGGGACGCCCGGGCCGGGCTCTCGCTGCGCACCGAGATCGAGTCCCTCCCGGGCGGTGCGCTGCGGGTCCGGCACGTCCTGACCAACGACGCGGCGGCGCCGTACCTGCTGGAGGGGCTGGAGGTGTCGCTGCCGCTGCCGGCCGCCGCCACGGAGGTGCTCGACTTCACCGGCCGCCACGAGGGGGAGCGGGCCCCGCAGCGGCACCAGGTCACCGACGGCCTGTGGCTGCGCGAGTCGCGCCGCGGCAAGACCGGTCACGACGCGGCCGGCGTCCTGGTCGCCGGCACCCCCGGCTTCGGCTTCGCCCGCGGCGAGCTGTTGGCCGTGTCCGTGGGCCACAGCGGCAACACGGTGCTGGCCGTCGAGCGGAGCGCGGCGTCCGAGGCGGTCCTGAGCGCCGGGGAGCTGCTGCTGCCAGGCGAGGTCGTACTGCTCCGGGGCGACAGCTACACGATGCCGTGGGTCTACTTCGTCGGCTCCCGCGAAGGCCTCGACCCGGCGGCGCAGGCGCTGCACGCGTGGCAGCGCACGCTTCCGGCCCATCCCCGGACCCAGCCGGTGACCCTCAACGTGTGGGAGGCGGTGTACTTCGACCACGACGCCGCCCGCCTCGAGCGGCTCGCCGACCTGGCGGCGCGGGTCGGGGTGGAGCGGTTCGTGCTCGACGACGGGTGGTTCCTCGGCCGCCGGGACGACACGGCGGGACTCGGCGACTGGTGGGTCGACGAGACGGTGTGGCCGCGCGGGCTCGGACGGCTGATCGACCACGTGCGCGGCCTCGGGATGGAGTTCGGGCTGTGGTTCGAGCCCGAGATGGTGAACCCGGACTCGGACCTCTACCGCGAGCACCCCGACTGGATCCTCGCCGTCGAGGGACGCGAGCCCCTCATGCACCGCAACCAGCACGTGCTGGACCTGACCAACCCCGACGTGTGGCACTACCTGCGGGACCGGGTCGACAAGATCCTCACCGAGCACGCCGTCGGCTACGTGAAGTGGGACCACAACCGGGACCTCCTGGAGGCCGGCAGCGCGGCGTACGGCGGAGCACCCGCCTCGCACGCCCAGAACGCCGCGTTCTACGCCCTCCTCGACGACCTCCGGGCGCGGCACCCCCAGGTGGCATGGGAGTCCTGTGCCGGCGGGGGAGGGCGCATCGACCTCGGCGTGGTCGAGCGGGTGCAGCGGTTCTGGACCTCGGACATGACCGACGCGATGGCCCGCCAGCACATCCAGCGCTGGACCGGCCAGCTGGTCGCCCCCGAGTACCTCGGTGCCCACGTCTCGGCGCCCCGCTCGCACCAGACCGGCCGGACGTTCTCCCTGGACTTCCGTGCGGCGACGGCGTTCTTCCTCGCCTTCGGCATCGAGTGGGACCTGACCGCGGCGACGCCCGACGAGCTCGAGGAGCTGGCCGCCTGGTGTGACCTGCACAAGCAGTTCCGGCCCCTGCTGCACTCCGGCCGCGCCGTCCGGGTCGACACGACCGACCCGGCCGTCCTCGCGCACGGGGTGGTCGCGGAGGACCGGGACAGCGCGGTGCTCTGTCACGTGCAGCTCGACGAGTCCACGCACAACCGCGGCTGCACCCTGCGGCTGCCGGGACTCCGGCCCGACGCGTCGTACCGCCTGGAGTGGCTCGGGCCCACGGACCTGAAGGCCACGTCGATGAGCCCCGCACCGCCGGCCGAGGGGCCCACCGGTGGCGCCGTCGTCACCGGTCGGCAGCTGGCCGAGATCGGGCTCTGGATGCCGCGGCGGCCGCCCGAGACCGCCCAGCTGATCCACGTCACGTCGACGGGGGAGGGTGGGCGGACGCCGTGAGGTAGGCGGGTCGGGCCGAGCGCCAGGGTCACGGACCTCGCGCCGCCTACGATGGCGGCGTGCCCGAGCCGACCGTGGACCCCGTGCTGGCCTGGCGGGACGCCTTCGACCGCGTGTGCGCGCTGGTCGAGCGGCTCGACGACGCGGAGCTGGACGTCAGGGTGCCGGCCTGCCCGGACTGGACGGCGCGCGACCTGCTCGCCCACATGGTCGGCCTGGGCGTCGACGTGCTGGCCGGCGACGAGCCCGACGACCACAACAGCGCGTGGACGCAGCGGCAGGTCGACGCCCGGCGCGGCCGGTCGGCGGACGACCTGCTCGCCGAGTGGCGGGACGCCGCCGACGCCCTGACGGGCTGGATGCGCGAGCACGGCAGCCGCCCGCTCAACGACGTGGTCATCCACGAGCAGGACCTGCGCGGCGCGGTCGGCGCGGCCGGCGGCCGGGACAGCGCCGGGCTGCGGATCGTCCGGGACCGGATGGCCGCCCGCTTCGCCTCGCGCCTGGACGCCCTGCCTCCGATCGCGCTCGTCTCGCCGGAGTGGACGTGGTGCTCGCACGGCGAGGTCGCCGACGCCGCGGTCGTGCTGGAGGCCGGCGCGTTCGACCTCGCGCGGGCCCTGACCAGCCGCCGCACCGCGGACCAGCTGCGGGGCTGGGCACGACGCGGTGACGTCGCGCCGTACCTCGCCGCGTTCGCCATCCTCGGCCCGCTCCCGACCCGCCCGCTGCCCGAGTAGCCGACTTCCCGCCGCGGGACCCGGGGGCGGGTTAAGGTGACCCCGCGCCCGAGCAGCCGAGCGCCATCGGAGGTGCACGGAGGCCGCGCATGACCAGCACGACCACGTCGCGACGACGCAGCCGGCACCGTCGGGCCCGCGGTCTGGCCGGCACGCTCGGGCTCACCCTGGCCAGCACGGTCCTGCCCGGCAGCGGCATGCTCTACGCCGGTCGCCGCGTGCTCGGCCTCCTGCTGCTGGTGCCGGCGCTGGCGCTGTTCGGCTACCTGGCCTGGTACGTCGTCCGTGACCCGCAGGCGGCGCTCGACGTGGCCTTCGACCCCCGCCGGCTCACCGTCGTGACGACCGTCGCGGTCGCGGTGCTCCTGGTGTGGGTGCTCAACGTCGTGCTCACCTACGTGATGGTCCGACCCGGCGAGCGCCGCCGCGGGGAGACCCTGCTCGGGGGAGTGTTCGTGCTGCTGATGTGCGTCGCGGTCGCCGCGCCGCTCGGTGTCGTGGCGCGCTACTCGATGGTGCAGAAGCACGTCGTGCAGCACGTCTTCCAGCACAACAAGAGCGCGACCGCGCCCGTCGACGTCACCGAGGAGGACCCCTGGGGCGGCCGCGACCGCGTCACCGTGCTGCTGCTCGGCGGGGACGGCAACGTGCACCGCCCCGGCGTCCGGACCGACTCCGTCGTGCTGGCCAGCATCGACGTGCACACCGGCCGGACGGTGCTGTTCAGCCTGCCCCGCAACCTGATGCGCGTGCCGTTCCCACGGCGCTCACCGCTGCACGCGCTCTACCCCGACGGCTTCACCGGCCCGGGCGACCCGGCCGAGTGGCTCCTCAACGCCGTCTACCGCAACGTCCCCGCCCTCCACCCGGGCGTGCTCGGCCGGAGCGACAACGAGGGCGCCGACGCGGTCAAGCAGGCCGTCGCCGGCGCGCTCGGCCTGCACGTCGACTACTACCTGCTGGTCAACCTGGCCGGCTTCCGCAGCATCGTGCAGGCGATCGGCGGGGTGACGGTGAACATCAACCAGCCGATCCCGATCGGCGGCAACACCGACCTCGGTATTTCTCCGGACGCCTACCTCCAGCCCGGGCCGCACCAGCGCCTCAACGGGTTCCAGGCGCTCTGGTTCGCGCGCGGCCGCTACGGCTCCGACGACTACCAGCGGATGGAGCGGCAGCGCTGCATGATCGACGCGATCATCAACGAGGCCCAGCCGCTGAACCTGCTGCGCCGCTACGAGAAGCTGGCGGCGGTCGGGCAGGAGATCGTGCGCACCGACATCCCCAGCGACCTGCTCTCGGCGTTCGTCGACCTGGCCACCGAGGTCAAGGGCAGCCAGGTCCGGTCGGTCGTCTTCCGGGCGTCCGCGCAGTTCGCGCCCAGCAACCCCGACTACGCGTGGATGCACCAGAAGGTGCGCACGGCGCTGCGGACGGGCTCGTCCGGCCCGACCCCCACCCCCACACCGTCGGCCACCGCGACGCCCTCGCCGAGCGCGACCCCGACCACGGACCCGGCGGACGCGACCGACGCCGCGGACGCCTGCGGCTACCACCCGGTGTCCTGAGGCCGGGTCAGCGGCGGGTGCCGACGACCACGGTGGCGCCGGCGTCCGGGGCGTGCACCACGCGGGGGACCAGGCCGTCCGCGGCGAGCACCGCGCACATCGCCTCGGCCTGCCGCTCGCTCGACTCCACGAGCACGTGCCCGCCGGCCGCCAGCCAGCGCGGGGCGCCGGCGCTGACCCGGCGCATCACGTCGAGCCCGTCCGCCCCACCGTCGAGGGTCACCCGCAGCTCGTGGTCGCGCGCCTCCGGCGGCATCAGGGCGATCGCCTCGGTGGGGACGTAGGGCACGTTCGCGAGCAGCACGTCGACGCGGCCGCGCAGGTCGTGGGGGAGCGGGTCGAACAGGTCGCCCTCGAGCACCGTGCCGCCGGCGTCCGCGAGGTTGACGCGCGCGCAGCGTACGGCGGCCGGGTCGACGTCCGCGGCGTACACCTCGACCTCCCGGCGCGCCGCGAGCGCCGCCCCCAGGGCCCCCGAGCCGCAGCACACGTCGAGCACCACCGGACGGGTCGCCCCGTCGAGCAGCCGGACCGCCTCGTCCACCATCAGCTCGGTGCGGTGCCGGGGCACGAAGACGCCCGGCTCGACGACCATCCGGATCCCGCAGAACGCGGCCCACCCGACGACGTACTCCAGCGGCTCGCCCGCCACCCGGCGCGCGACCATCGCCTCCAGCCGGTCGGCCGGGCCCGCGGCCTCCAGCAGCAGCGCCGCCTCCTCCTCCGCGAACACGCAGCCCGCGGCGCGGAGCCGGGCGACCAGCCGGGGCGGCGGCTCAGCCATCGAGCACCGCCAGCAGTCGCTCGGCCTTCCACCGGGTCTCGGCGTACTCCTCGGCCACGTCGGAGCGGACCGTGATGCCGCCCCCCGTGCCGAGGGTGTAGGCCCAGCCGTCCGCCGCCGGGCTCGCCACCAGGGTGCGGATCACCACCCCGAGGTCGGCCCGGCCGTCGGCGCCGACCCAGCCGAACGCCCCGGCGTACACCCCGCGCGGGGAGTCCTCGACGTCCTCGATGATGGACATGGTCCGCAGCTTGGGTGCCCCGGTCATCGAGCCCGCCGGGAACAGCGCGCGCAGCGCCTCCACCGTGCCCACCCCCGCGCGCAGCCGGCCGCGGACCGTCGACACCAGCTGGTGCACGGACGCGTAGGACTCCACCGCCATCAGCTCGGGGACCGTCACCGTCCCCGGGCGGCACACCGTCGAGAGGTCGTTGCGCAGCAGGTCCACGATCATCAGGTTCTCCGCGCGGAACCGCGCATCGGTCGCGAGCGAGACCCGCAGCCGCTCGTCCTCCTCGGGCGTCGCGCCGCGCGGCGTGGTGCCCTTGATCGGCTTGGTCTCCAGCCACCGGTCGCGGTCCACGACGGCGAAGCGCTCCGGGCTGGAGCTGAGCAGGCACACGCCGGGGTGCTGCAGGTAGCCCGCGTACGGCGCCGGGCTCGCCGCGCGCAGCCGGAGGTAGGCCGTCACCGGGTCCACCGAGGAGGCGACCGCCTCCCGGTAGGTCAGGTTCACCTCGTAGGAGTTGCCGAGCCGCAGCTGCCGCTGCACCTCGTCGAACGCCCGGGCGTACCCGGCCGGGGTCGCGCGGGCGCCCGGCCGCGGCAGACCGCCTGCCTTCGCGGGTCCCGGGTCGGGGTGCTCCACGAACAGCGGGTCGCGCACCCGCATCCAGACCGCGTCGGGGACGCCGCTGCCGGTGTGGGCGGGCAGGTCGGTCCGGCACGCGTAGCCGAGGTACCCCACCCAGCTCACCGCCGGGTCGCCGTCGTCCCGCGCGACCTCGTCGGCCAGCACCGCGAACACGTCGTCGCCGACCGTCTCGGCGCGGCCGTGCTGGTGCCGCTCGACCCGCCGGGCGGCCGCGTCGAAGGTCAGCGAGACGTCCTCGTGGCGCAGGAACCCGAGGATCGACCGGCGCCCCGACCAGGCCCGGGCACCGCCGCCGTCGAGCCAGAACATCCGCTCGTGCCGCACCGCCAGGTCCCGGAACCGCGCCACCGGGTCGACGCTCACGCGCCCTCCAGGAAGTTGCGGACCAGCCGCTCGCCGTGCTCGGTGAGCACCGACTCGGGGTGGAACTGCACGCCCCACAGCGGCTTCTCCCGGTGCGCGACGCCCATCACCACCCGGCCCTGCGCGCCGGTGCACCAGGCCGTCTCCACCAGCACGTCGGGCAGGGCGAGCGCCGCCAGCGAGTGGTAGCGGACCGCCGTGAACGGCGACGGTATCCCGGCGAACAGCAGCGACCCGTCGTGCTCGACGAGGGCGGTGTCACCGTGCGCCGGGGCGACCTGGCCGACGCGACCGCCGTACACGGAGACCAGGCCCTGCATGCCGAGACACACGCCCAGCACCGGCACCGTGGCCGAGAGCAGCACCTCCCGGCCGACCGCGAAGTCGCCGGGCTCCAGGGGGTTGCCGGGGCCGGGGGAGAGCACGACGTGGGAGAACCCGGCCAGGTCGTCGAGGGTCACCTCGTCGTGCTCGACGACCGTGGGCAGGGAGCCGGTGACCGCCGCGACGAGGTGCACGAGGTTCCACGTGTAGGAGTCGTGGTGGTCCACGACCACGACCCGGGCGCCCGTCATGGCGGTGACGCTACCGCCACCGATGAGTCCGGCCGCCCGGGTCGGCCGGCTGTTGCTCGAGGCCGTGTGAGGGCCGGCTATCCCAGCAGCGCGATCAGCCGCATCGCGTCGTGCGGCGCGTAGCCCTTGATGTCGTTGTCGAAGTAGACGAACACGTCGAGCCCCTTGGCCGACCACCCCTTGCACTTCGCGGCCCAGTCGCGCAGGGACGTGTCGGTGTAGCCGCTGGCGTAGAGCTCCTTGTCGCCGTGCAGCCGGACGTACGCGAAGTCGCTGGTCACCCGGTCCACACGCGGCCACCGGCCGGCCGTGTCGGCGAGCACGCAGGCCACGTCGTGGTGCGCCAGCAGGTCGGTCGCC
>DASTGV010000168.1:0-9210 GCA_035718765.1 Nocardioidaceae bacterium | reverse complement strand
ACGGCGCCGATGACCGCCTTGTAGTTGGCCATCGGCTCGCCCATGCCCATGAACACCACGTTGTTCACGCGACCGGGCCCGCCCGGGACCTCGCCGCGGGCGAGCGACCGGGCGCCGGCGACGACCTGCTCGACGATCTCGGCCGCCGACATGTTCCGCTGCAGGCCGCCCTGGCCGGTGGCGCAGAACGGGCAGGCCATGCCGCAGCCGGCCTGCGAGGACACGCACATGGTCACGCGGTCCGGGTAGCGCATCAGCACCGACTCGACGAGGGCCCCGTCGAACAGCCTCCACAGGGTCTTGCGGGTGGTCCCCTGGTCGGCCTCGAGGGTGCGCAGCGGGGTCATCAGGCGGGGCAGCAGAGCGTCGACCAGCCGCTCGCGCTCGGCGGCGGGGAGGTCGGTCATGGCGGCCGGGTCGTCGACCAGCCGGGCGAAGTAGTGCGTGGACAGCTGCCGGGCCCGGAACCCGGGCAGACCGGCCTCGGTGAGCAGCGCCTTGCGCTCGTCCGCGGAGAGGTCCGCCAGGTGCCGCGGCGGCTTCTTGCGGCCGCGCGGCTCGTCGAACACCAGGGGCAGGGGGGCGCGTTCGGACATGACGTCCTAGTCTCCCATCCCCGGCCGCGGGCCCACGAATCCGCGGCGGGCGAGACCGGTCACAGCACCCAGGCGGCGACGCCGACGGCACCGGCCGCCGCGAGCAGCGCGAGGTACCCGATCACCAGCCGGGTGTCGCGCAGCAGGCACTTCGAGCGGGTGAGGCCCGCGCGGTATGCCTTCGTGTAGCCCACGAGCCCGAGCACCGCGAACCCCAGCAGCGCCACGGGTCCCAGCAGCCAGCCGAGCAGGGCGACGGTGGCGAAGATGCACAGCCGGAGCGGGTCGTAGGGCGCGGCCCCGGCCTCGCGCTCCGACGGGACGGTGCTGGTCATCAGGACTCCTCCAGCAGGTTGCGCCGGCCGGTGACGGTCGACAGCTTGCGCTCGGTCAGCGGCGCCCAGGCCTGCACCGCGCAGAACGGCGCGCACTGGTGGCCGCCGTCCCGGCCGACGGTCCCGACGTGCACGCAGCACTGGGTCAGCCGCTCCTCGATCATCGTGTGCATGTCCATGAACGGCTTCACCGTGACCCGGACGACCCGCTCGCCCAGCATCGCCCGCAGCCGCTTGTGCCGGCCGGGCAGCGCGGAGGTGGCCAGGGTGGCGAGCGTGCCGATGCCCAGGTCGCAGTTCTCGCAGATGTCCCTCCAGATCGACCCCATGGACGGGTGCGACAGCGACGACTGCTCGCTGAGCAGGTCCAGCAGCGAGTCCTTGACGACCTGCCGCAGCGTCGCGGGGATCGAGTCGTCGGCGATCCGGTTGGCCAGGGACTCCGGCTCGAGCTCCAGCCAGGCCTTGAGCCGGTCGTGCCCGACCAGCGAGGTCAGCGAGCGCCAGCTGCCGGTGTCGTCGCGCAGGAGGTACCCGACCGAGCAGCAGTGCGGGTGCGAGCACGGCAGCGCGGTCAGGTCCCGCCAGGTCACCACGCCGGCGGTCTGCTCCTCGAGCCGGGCCAGCACCCCGGTGTGGGTGAGCCGCCGCAGCGGGTCGATGCCGCCGTGGCGCCCGGACCCGAACACCGGCTGGATGGTGACGCCGCCGACGTAGGGCGTGTCCAGGGCCCGCTTCACGACGGCGCCGATCTCGTCGTCGTTGACGCCCAGCGCCGCGGTCATGGTCAGCGTGGTGAACACGCCGGCCCCCGACAGCCGGTCGACCGCCCGGTCCTTGAAGCGCCGGATGTCCGCGCCCCGGTGGTGCGTCGAGGTCTCCGCGGTCTCCCCGTCGTACTGGAGGTAGACCTCGACCCGCTCGCGGTGCCGGGCCAGCAGTGCCAGCAGCTCGTCGTCCTGGGCGATCCGCAGCCCGTTGGTGTTCACCAGGATGCGTACGACGGGCCGGGCGGCCATCTCGTCGAGCAGCTCGGCCAGCCACGGGTACAGGGTCGGCTCGCCGCCGGAGAGCATGAGCACGTCGATGCGGCCGTTCTCGCGGGACAGCCGGGTGTCGACCGAGGCCAGCACCTGGTCGAGCGGGGCCACCGCGGCCAGCACCGGCGACGACTCGGCGAAGCAGGTCGGGCACCTCAGGTTGCAGTGGTCGGTGACGTCCTCGAGGAGGATGCAGGTGTGCTGGGTCTGCATCTCCGGCAGGCCGTCCTCGTAGGCCGACGGCACCGGCTTGAAGTTCCCCCGCACGTCCGGGGTGTGCACCTTGGTCGGCGCGGTCCACTGCTCCAGGTAGGCGAGGATCTCCGGCGACTCGTCGTACAGGGTGGTGACGAGGCCGTGGTCGGGGCAGCCCCGCTCCAGCCACACCTGGCCGTCGCGGACGGCCAGCCAGCCGGAGAGCCGGCGCACCTCCGCCAGCGGACGGTCCGGCCGCTCCTGGTGGCAGTGCGGGCAGAACGCGTTGACGTAGCGGTGGACGCGGTGGTCCCGCAGCGGCATCCCGGTCACGTCAGCCGCTGAAGGTGGAGATCAGGGCGACGCACGCGCCGCCGAGGACGATCAGGGTGAGGAAGAAGCCGATCAGGATGCCCACGCCCCACCAGCGGGTCGACTCGTTGAGCAGCAGGACGACCGGGATGAGCAGCCCGACCAGCGGCGGTCCGAAGGACCAGACCCCGTTGGCGACGTTGGTCGAGACGACCGCGCCGAGGATCCCCGTGACCACGGCGTCGGCGCCGCCCAGGACCGCGCCGACCAGCAGCTCGAGCGAGTGCCCCTTCTTCGGTGGGGGCCCGTAGCCCGTGGGCGGCGGGACGGACGGCTGGCTCATGCGACCTCCACGGGTGCGGGGACGGGGCGGCGGCGGTAGACGCCGTGCCGGGCCTGCCAGGCGACCCGCGCCAGGAGCAGCGGGAGGGTCACGAGCAGGAACAGCTGCGGGCGGGTGAGGCCGGCCCAGACGACCTCGTTGCCGCGGACGAGCTCGACGGCGAAACGGAAGAGGCCGTAGGCGGCCAGGTAGAGCGTCAGCGTCTCCCCCGGCGCGTCGAGCCGGTGCCGCAGCCAGAACCACAGCAGGCAGAACGCGAGGGCGTGGAAGACGATCTCGTAGCCGAACGACGGGTGCAGCGGGACCCCGGCCGGGGCGTGCAGCCGGTGGGCGGCGGCCGGGTCCAGGCGGATCCCCCACGACGTGCCGGTGGGCGTCCCCGGCAGCTCGGTGAGCAGGCAGCCGACCCGGCCGACCGCCATGCCGAGCGCGACCGCCGGCGCGAACAGGTCCCCGGTGCGCGGGCGGTAGCCGACCAGCCGCTTGGCGGCGTGCACGCCGAGCCAGGCGCCGAACAGCCCGCCGAGGATGCTGCGGTTGCCGTAGAGCCACTGCTCGGTGAGCGAGGCGTTCTGCCGCAGGTCGAGGTGCTGGAGCCAGGTGCCGAGGCGCATGAACACCGCCCCACCCACGAGGGCACCCAGGACGACGTACGCGATGCGCTCGTCGGTCTGGTCGCGGCGGCGCGCCTCGGCCACGAAGACCGCGACGGCGGCGAGCACGCCCAGCCCGACGAACACGTCGTGCGTGGGCAGCGGCCCGAGCGTCGGGAACATGGCGCTCACAATGCCAGTCGGCGAGTGCCGCCAGCATGAGTTCGGCTACTCAACCGGCGGCATGTCCTCGACCACCCACAGGTCCGGCATCGCCAGCCGCGCCCAGGCGTCGAGGTCGGGCGGTGCCCCGGTCAGCGCGGCGACCAGCACCGTCCACGCCGTGCCGTGCCCGACCAGCACCAGGTCGCCCGGGTGCGCCGCGCGCAGCCGGTGCACGGCGCCGACGACCCGTTCCCGGGTGTCCGACAGCGGCTCCCACTCCGGGACCGCGGGGACGTCGGGCCGCGCGAACGCCGCACGCACGACGTCCCGGAACTCCTCCGCGGTGGCGAACCAGCGCGCCTCGCGGCGGTGCTCGGCGAGGTCGTCGACCACGGCCACCGGCTCGTCGGTCAGCCGGGCTGCCGTCTCCCGGGCCTTGCGCTCCGGGGAGCTGAACCACGTGGCCGTGCCGGGCAGGCGTCCCGACGTACGCAGCGTCTCGATGGCGGCGTACCCGTCCGGGTCCAGCGGCCAGGTGTGCGCCGGGCTGACGGCGTCGGTCAGGGGCCGCCCGTGCCGCACCAGGTGCAGCACCCTCAGAAGACCAGGTAGTGCAGCAGCAGCCAGACCGGCGCCGCGGTGGCGAGCAGGGAGTCCAGCCGGTCCATCAGGCCGCCGTGCCCGGGCACGATCTGCGACATGTCCTTGATGCCGAGGTCGCGCTTGATGACCGACTCGCAGAGGTCGCCGAGGGTGGCCATCACCACGGCGCTCGCGCCCAGGGCGACCCCGACCCACCAGTCGCCGTCGAGCAGGTAGACCACGGTCAGCCAGCCCACGACGACGCAGGAGACCGCCGAGCCGGCGAAGCCCTCCCAGGACTTCTTGGGCGAGATGACCGGGGCCATCGGGTGCTTGCCGGCCAGCACACCCACGGCGTACCCGCCGATGTCGGAGGCGATGGTGACCAGGATGAACGTGACGATCGCGGCCGCGCCGCGGTCCTCGGCGAGCAGCAGCGCCACGAACGACCCGAGGAACGGGACGTACATGATCGTGAACACCGCGGCGGTCGTGTCCATCACGTAGCCGGCGATGCCACCCCGCAGCCGCCACAGCATGGTGACCAGGGCGGTCACCGCGGTCGCGGTGACCAGGGCGGGCGCGCCGAAGAAGTAGGCGACCAGCACCATCAGCACACCGCCGGCCATCACCGGCTCCCGCGCGATCCGGATCTCACCGGTGGCGAACGCGTGCCCGAGCTCCCAGACCGCGACCAGCACCGCGGCCACGACGATGAGCATGAACGCCGGCTTCCAGAACACCAGCGAGGCGATGATCGCAACCCCGAGGACGACCCCGGAGGCGATCGCGGCCGGCAGGTTGCGGCCGGCCCGGCTCGCGGGCGCGATCGGCGGCGCGGGCGTCGCCGGCGTCGCCGAGGCGTGCGGCGACGTCTCGTCGGGGTCGGTCATGTGCGGAGGGCTGCGCGGGTCCTCAGACCTCGAGCAGCTCGGCTTCCTTGTGCTTGAGCATCTCGTCGATCTCGTCGGTGTGCTTCTTGGTGATCCCGTCGAGACGCTTCTCCGCGCCGGTGACGTCGTCCTTCCCGACCTCGCCGTCCTTCTCGAGCTTCTCCAGCGCCTGCTTGGCGTTGCGGCGAATGTTGCGGACCGAGACCCGACCGTCCTCGGCCTTGCCCTTCGCCATCTTGATGTAGTCCTTGCGCCGCTCCTCGGTGAGCTCGGGCAGCGTCACCCGGATGGTCTTGCCGTCGTCGGTGGGGTTCACGCCGAGGTCGGAGTCGCGGATCGCCTTCTCGATGGCCGTCAGCGAGCTCTGGTCGTACGGCGCGATGATGATGACCCGCGCCTCGGGGACCGTGAACGACGCGAGCTGCTGCAGCGGCGTCGGCGCGCCGTAGTAGTCGGCGGTGAGCTTGTGGAACATCGACGGGTTGGCCCGGCCGGTGCGGATCGCCGCGAAGTCCTCCCGCGTCACCTCGACGGCCTTCTTCATCTTGCTGTCGGCCTCGTTGAGGGTCTGGTTGATCACGGTTGCTCCTGCTCCTGGGTGGGTCTGGTCACGCGTCGCGGGCGACGGTCGTGCCGATCTTCTCACCTGAGACGACGCGGGCGATGTTGCCCTCCTCGGACAGGTTGAACACGATCATCGTCATGTCGTTGTCCCGGCACAGGCTGACCGAGGTGGCGTCGGCGACCTTCAGCCCGCGGGTGAGGAACTCGTCGTAGGTGAGGTGGTCGAACTTCACCGCGTCCGGGTTCTGGTGGGGGTCGGAGTCGTACACGCCGTCCACGCCCTGCTTGCCCATCAAGATGACCTGGGCGCCGATCTCCAGCGCGCGCTGCGCGGCGACCGTGTCGGTCGAGAAGTACGGCATGCCGGCGCCGGCCCCGAAGATCACGACGCGGCCCTTCTCGAGGTGCCGCATGGCCCGGCGCGGGATGTACGGCTCGGCGACCTGCCCCATCGCGATCGCGGTCTGGACCCGGGTCTCCACGCCCTGCTTCTCCAGGAAGTCCTGGAGGGCCAGGCAGTTCATCACCGTGCCGAGCATGCCCATGTAGTCGGCCCGGGCGCGGTCCATGCCGCCCTTCTGGAGCTCGGCCCCGCGGAAGAAGTTGCCCCCGCCCACCACGACGGCGACCTGGACGCCACTGCGCACCACATCGGCGACCTCGCGGGCGATGGCGTTGACGACGACCGGGTCGACGCCGACCCGTCCGCCGCCGAACACCTCACCGGAGAGCTTGAGCAGGACGCGCTTGTACGCCGTCACGGGCGATCCTTCCTCTGGACGTGCGAGAAGGCCGGTCCCCGGCGTTGGTGAGTGCGCACGGACCGGCCTCCTCGGAAGTGTCGTCGTTCAGTCAACCCTAGTAGATCGTCACTGACCGATCTCGAAGCGGGCGAAGCGCTTGACGCTCACGCCGGCCTCGTCGAGGACCGCCTTGACGTTCTTCTTGGACTCCTGCACGGACGGCTGCTCGAGGAGCACCACGTCCTTGAAGAACCCGTTGAGCCGGCCCTCGGTGATCTTCGCGATCGCCTGCTCCGGCTTGCCCTCCTCGCGGGAGGTCGCCTCGGCGATCTCGCGCTCGTGGGCCACGATCTCGGCCGGCACCTCCTCACGGGTGAGGTAGCGGGGCTTCATCGCGGCGATCTGCATCGCGGCGCCGCGGGCGGCCTCCACGTTGTCGCCCTCGTACGCGACCAGCACGCCGACGGCCGGCGGCAGGTCGGACGCGCGACGGTGCATGTAGGTCACGACCGGGCCGTCGAAGTACGCCACGCGGCCGAGCTCGATCTTCTCGCCGATGGTGATCGCGAGCTGCTCGACGACCTCGCCGACGGTCTTGTCGCCGACCTGGACGCCCTTGAGCGTCTCGGCGTCGGCGGCCTTGGCCTGGTCGGCGGCGTCGGCGATCTGCTGGGCGGCCTTGATGAAGTCGTCGTTCTTGGCGACGAAGTCGGTCTCGGAGTTGAGCTCGACGAGAGCACCGCCGGAGGTGGCGACCAGGCCGGCCGTCGCCTCACGCTCGGCGCCCCGCTTGGCGGCCTTGGCGGCGCCCTTGGTGCGGAGCAGGTCGACGGCGGCCTCGAGGTCGCCGTCGGTCTCCTCGAGCGCCTTCTTGCAGTCCATCATCCCGGCCCCGGTGGTCTCCCGGAGCTTCTTGACGTCTGCAGCGGAGAAGTTCGCCATCTGTGTGTGCACTCCCTCGTGCTGGTAGTGGTCGGGGGCCGCTGCCCCGGGTGGTCCCGGGGCAGCGGTGCTGCCTGGGCTCAGGCCTGGGCGGTGTCCTCGCCGGTCGCCTCGCCGGTCGCCTCGCCCGTGGACTCGGCGGCCTGGGGCTCGGCGGCCTGGGGCTCGGCGGCCTGCGGCTCGGCGGGAGCCTCGGTGGCCTCGGACGACGCGCCGGTCGCCTCGGCGGCCGGGGTCTCCTCGGTGGTGGCGCCCGCGGCCGCGCCGCCGGTGGCCTGGACGGCCGCCTGGTCGGCGTCACCCTGCAGGAGCTCGCGCTCCCACTCGGCGAGCGGCTCCTCCGAGCCGATCTCGGCGGTGTCGCCGGTCTTGGCGCCCGAGCGGGCGATCAGGCCGTCGGCGACCGCGTCGGCCACCACGCGGGTGAGCAGGCCGACCGCGCGGATCGCGTCGTCGTTGCCCGGGATCGGGAAGTCGACCAGGTCCGGGTCGCAGTTGGAGTCGAGGATGCCGATGATCGGGATCCGCAGCTTGCGGGCCTCCTCGACGGCGAGGTGCTCCTTGTTGGTGTCGACGATCCAGACGGCGGACGGGGTCCGGCTCATCTCCCGGATACCGCCGAGGGTCTTCTCGAGCTTGTCGCGCTCGCGCTTCATGCCGAGCAGCTCCTTCTTGGTGCGGCCGCTGCCGGCCACGTCCTCGAAGTCGATCTCGTCGAGCTCCTTGAGGCGGTTGATCCGCTGGTGCACCGTCTGGAAGTTGGTGAGCATGCCGCCCAGCCAGCGCTGGTTCACGTAGGGCATGCCGACGCGGGTCGCCTGCTCGGAGATGGCGCCCTGGGCCTGCTTCTTGGTGCCCACGAACATCACGGTGCCGCCCTTGGCGACGGTGTCCTTGACGTAGGCGTAGGCGCGGTCGATGTAGGCCAGCGACTGCTGCAGGTCGATGATGTAGATGCCGTTGCGCTCCGTCATGATGAAGCGCTTCATCTTCGGGTTCCACCGGCGGGTCTGGTGCCCGAAGTGGACGCCGCTCTCGAGGAGCTGGCGCATGGTGACGACGGCCATGGCGGTCGTTCCTTGTCTCTCATGACCCGGCGCACCCCGAAGGGGACGACCCGGGTCGCCTCAGTTGTCGCAGGTGGACGGTTGTCCCCTGCCCTGACGCCCGGCGCGTCCTGACCCCGCCAGCTGGTGGGGACTGAGAGACGTCGCCCGCGGTGGCCCGTGGCCTGCGGACAGGCCCCGGCCCGGTGCGGAGTCGGGCGTGCGAAGTACCTCCCGTCACACGGAAGGCCACCGGCGATTCTAGACGAGACCGCGGGACATCCCCTAATCGCGCGCGGCCACGCCGCCCGGCCGCTCCGCCGCCAGGAACCGTCCCCAGGCCACGCGTCCCGCCGCCTGTCCCCAGCCTCCCGGCGCACGGCCCCGCGCCGGGGCACCCCGACGGCACGCTCCCCCCATGCGTCCGCCCTTCCCCATCCCCGCCCTGGCGCGGGTCCTGCTGCTGATCGTCCTGCTGTCGACCGCGACGGCGGGCCTGCTGCTCGTCCCGGCCGCGGCGCACGCCGACCCCGGCTCCGCGCCCGCCGAGGGCGTCTGGCCGCTCGACCCGCGCCCGGAGGTCGTCGCCCGCTTCGACCCGCCGGAGTCCCGGTGGGGTGCCGGGCACCGCGGGGTCGACCTGACCGGGCACGTCGGGCAGCCGGTGCGGGCCGCGGCGCCCGGCCGGGTGACGTTCGCGGGCACCCTGGCCGGGCGCGGGGTGGTGGTCGTCGACCACGGCACGACCCGCACCACCTACGAGCCGGTCGACGCGAGCGTCGCGGTCGGTGACCGGGTCCCGGCCGGCGCGGTGGTCGGCCGGCTGCAGCTGTTCGGCTCGCACTGCTTCCCGAGGGCCTG
>DASTGV010000167.1:0-2281 GCA_035718765.1 Nocardioidaceae bacterium | reverse complement strand
GCCCAGGCGTTGCGCAGCTTGGTGCCCTCGGAGACGGCCTGCTGCTCGGTGACGTTCTGCTTGCCGGCCTTGGCCAGCTCGCGGCGGCCGATGTCGATGAGCATCAGCTGGCCCTCGGCGTACTCGCGGAGCGTGTCGGTGAAGTCCTGACGCATCGCGGGCGGCAGCCCGGAGATGTTCTTCGCGTTGGCCGCCAGCGCCGCGGAGACCTGCCCCTGGTCGGGCTGCACGCCCTGCGCGGCGCCGTACTGCCGGGAGAGCGCGCCGTTGATCAGCACGTCGAGCGCACCCTGACGGGCGCCGCGGCTGGCGAGGTCCTGGCCGCCGTTCTGGCCGCCCTTCTGGGCCGCGCACAGCGCGCCGGCCACGTCGTCGACCCGGCTCTCGCTGATCGACTCGGCACCGACCACTGCGGCGGAGCCGGGGTGCACGCTGCAGGCCGACAGGGCGAGACCGGCGGCCGCGGAGACCACGGCCAGGACGGTGCGGCGGGAACGGGCCACGGTGACTTTCTCCTCTAGCTCTGCACGGGTGCGCCGGCGGGGTCGACGACCGCGTCGATGACCTCGCGGGCCCAGGTCAGCAGCGCCTCGTCGCGGATCGGGTGCCCGCCCACGACGGCTGTCGAGGGACGAGGCACGAGCATCGTACGCACCTGGGGCTTGACCAGGCTCTTCGGGTAGAGCCGGTTGAGCCGCACCGTCGCGGAGTCGGGCAGCTCGACCGGCGAGAACCGGACGTACTTGCCCTGCAGGGTGACGTCGGTCAGGCCCGCCTGCCGGGCGCGGCCGCGGAAGCGGGCCACCTGGAGCAGGCTCTCGACCTCGGCGGGCGGCTCGCCGTAGCGGTCGAGCATCTCCTCGCGGATCAGGTCGACGTCCTCGTCGGCGCGCACCTCGGCCAGCCGCTTGTACATCTCCAGGCGCAGCCGCTCGCTCGGGACGTAGTCGTGGGGCAGGTGCGCGTCGATCGGCAGCTCGATCTTGGTCTCCACCGGCTCGGGCGCGCCGTCGCCGCGGAAGTCCGCGACCGCCTCCCCCACCAGCCGGACGTAGAGGTCGAAGCCGACGTCGGCGATGTGGCCGGACTGCTCGCCGCCGAGCAGGTTGCCGGCGCCGCGGATCTCCAGGTCCTTCATGGCGATGGCCATGCCGCCGCCGAGGTCGGAGTGCTGCGCGAGCGTCGCGAGCCGCTCGTGGGCGGTCTCCGTGAGCGGCTTGTCCGGCGGGTAGAGGAAGTAGGCGTAGGCCCGCTCCCGGCCCCGCCCGACCCGGCCGCGCAGCTGGTGCAGCTGGGAGAGGCCGAGCGCGTCGGCGCGCTCGATGACCATGGTGTTGGCGTTGGAGACGTCGAGCCCGGACTCCACGATCGTCGTGCACACCAGCACGTCGAAGCGCTTCTCCCAGAAGTCGACCATCACCTGCTCGAGCTGGTGCTCGCCCATCTGGCCGTGCGCGGTGGCCACCCGGGCCTCCGGCACCAGCTCCTTGATCCGGGCCGCGGCCTTCTCGATCGACTGCACCCGGTTGTGGATGAAGAAGACCTGGCCCTCCCGGAGCAGCTCGCGGCGGATGGCGGCGATCACCTGCCGGTCCTCGTAGGCCCCGACGTAGGTCAGCACCGGGTGCCGCTCCTCCGGCGGGGTGGTGATCGTGGACATCTCGCGGATGCCGGTGATCGCCATCTCCAGGGTGCGCGGGATCGGCGTCGCGGACATCGAGAGCACGTCGACCGACGTCCGCAGCCGCTTCATCTGCTCCTTGTGCTCGACGCCGAACCGCTGCTCCTCGTCGACGATGATCAGCCCGAGGTTCTTGATCTTGATGTCGGGGTTGAGCAGCCGGTGTGTGCCGATGACGATGTCGACCTTGCCCTCGGCCAGCTCCTCGATGACCTGGTTGGCCTCCTTGTCGGTCTGGAACCGCGAGAGCCCCTTGAGGATGACCGGGAAGCCGGCCATCCGCTCGCTGAACGTCGAGAAGTGCTGCTGCACGAGCAGTGTCGTCGGCACGAGCACGGCGACCTGCTTGCCGTCCTGCACGGCCTTGAACGCCGCACGGACCGCGATCTCGGTCTTGCCGTAGCCGACGTCGCCGCAGACCAGCCGGTCCATCGGGACCTGCTGCTCCATGTCGCGCTTGACCTCGTCGACCGTCGAGAGCTGGTCGACGGTCTCCACGAACGGGAAGGCGTCCTCGAGCTCGCGCTGCCAGGGCGTGTCCGGCCCGAAGGCGTGCCCCCGGGTGGCCTGCCGGGCGGCGTACAGCTTGATCAGCTCGGC
>DASTGV010000166.1:0-3079 GCA_035718765.1 Nocardioidaceae bacterium | reverse complement strand
TCCTCCGCGTCGTACTCGCGGTAGCGGTCCGACAGCCGCCAGCCGCTCTGCGGGATCATCCCGATCCCGCGCCAGGACCGGTCGACCACCTCGAAGACGTCCTCGAGCATCCTGATGGCGACCGGGTTGCCCTCGGGCAGGACGACGCGGGCGTAGGCGTTCTCCACCTCGGCCCGGCCCTCCTCGAGCTGGTGCACGGCGCGCCGGATCCCCTCGAGGATGTCGAGCGGCTCGAAGCCGGTGACCACGATCGGCACCCCGAAGCGCTCGGCCAGCGGCGGGTACTCCCCCGTGCCCATCACCGTGCACACGTGCCCGGCGGCCAGGAACGCCTGCACCCGGCAGTCGGGCGAGGTCATGATCGCCTCGATCGCGGGTGGCACCCGGACGTGGCTGACCAGCAGGCTGAAGTTCTCGATGCCCAGCTTCCTGGCCTGGTAGACCGTCATCGCGTTGGGCGGCGCGGTGGTCTCGAACCCGATGCCGAAGAACACCACCTGCTTGTCCGGGTGCTCGCGGGCGAGGTTCAGCGCGTCGAGCGGCGAGTAGACGACGCGTACGTCGCCCCCGGCGCTCTTCACGCGGAACAGGTCCTTCTCGCTGCCCGGGACCCGCAGCATGTCCCCGAAGGAGCAGAAGATCACGTCGGGGCGGGCCGCGATCTCGAGCGCCTTGTCGATCACCTCGAGCGGCGTCACGCAGACCGGGCACCCGGGTCCGTGGATGAGCTCGATCCCGTCGGGCAGCAGCTGGTCGAGACCGTGCCGGATGATCGAGTGGGTCTGCCCGCCGCAGACCTCCATCATCGCCCAGGGATGGGTGGCGGTGGCGTGGATGTCGTCCAGCAGCCGCTTGGCCAGCTCCGGGTCCTGGAACTCGTCGAGGTACTTCATCGCTGGTCTGCCTCTCCGCCCGGTCCGGCCGGGCTGTCGACGGTCTCCATGCGGGGCGCCAGGTCGGGCCGCGGCAGTCCGGCCTGCTCGGCCGCGCGGCCCCACTGGTCGCCGAACTCGGCCTCCAGCTCGCCCATCTGGCGGAAGAGATCCAGGGTCTCCAGCGCCGACTGCTCGTCGAGCCGCTGCAGGGCGAACCCGACGTGCACGATCGTGTACTCACCCACCTGCAGGTCGGGGACGTACTCCAGGCACACCTCCTTGGTGACCCCGCCGAAGTCCACCTGCGCGATCCGGGTCCCGTCGCGCTCGCTGACCTCCAGGACCCGTCCCGGGACGGCTAGGCACATGGCTGCTCCCTTCCTCGTCGTGCAGGGCGTGCTGAGGCTCGATGGGCGAGCACGGCGACCTGCCCGAGGGCAAGGCCGGCGTCGCTCGCCGGGACCGTGTGGTGACGCAGCACCTCGAAGCCGCGCGCCGTGAGCGAGCGCGCGCAGGCGGAGGTGAGGTAGGCGTTGAGGAAGACGCCGCCGCTGAGGGTGACCACGCCGAGGCCGGTCTCGTCGCGCAGCCGCTCCAGCACCGCGGCCAGCAGGTCGACCACACCCCTCTGGAAGCGGGCCGCCACGACGCCGGGGCCGGCGCCGGCGAGCACGTCGGCGGCGGCCTCGGCCAGGACCGGCGCCGCGTCGACCTGCTCGCCGGCCACGGCGAACCGGTAGCCGGGGACCTCCCCGGCCCGGCGGGCGGCGGCCTCGAGCTCCATCGCCGCCTGGGCGTCGTAGCCGACGCGGTGGCAGATGCCGGCCAGGGACGACACCGCGTCGAAGAGCCGGCCCATGCTCGAGGTCGGCACGCAGCGCAGGCCGGTGGTCAGCTGCCGGTCCAGCAGCCCGAGCTCCTCGTCGGTGCAGGCCCGCACGCAGGGCAGCGCGGGGTCCCAGCCGAGCCCGGCCGCGCGCAGGTGCGAGAGCGCCATCCGGCACGGGTTGCGGACCGCGGCGTCCCCGCCGGGCAGCGGGACGTAGGACAGGTGCGCGGCCCGGACGAAGTCGCCGTAGCCGGCCACCAGGAACTCGCCGCCCCAGACGGCTCCGTCGTCGCCGTAGCCGGTGCCGTCGAAGGCGACCCCGAGGACCCGGGCGTCGGCGGGCAACCCGTGCTCGACCATGGTCGAGGCGACGTGCGCGTGATGGTGCTGCACGTCCTCGACCGGACGTCCGGCGGCGTGGTCCAGGGCCCACCGGCGCGACCGGTAGCCCGGGTGCCGGTCGGCGGCGAGCGCGGCCGGGGCGACCCCGGTGAGCATCTCCAGGTGCGCCTCCGCGGTCGTGAACACGGCGAGCGTGGCCAGGTCGTCCATGTCCCCGACGTGGGCGGACATCCAGGCCAGCCGTCCCTCGGCGACGCAGAAGGTGTTCTTGAGGTCCCCGCCGACACCGAGCGCCGGGGGGCTCTCGAAGGGCAGGTTCAGCGGGAGCGGCGCGTGCCCCCGGGAGCGGCGCACCGGTGACTCGCGGCCGTCGACGGTGCGCGTGACGGTGTCGTCGCAGGGCACGTGGATCGGGCGGTCGCCGTACAGGAAGGCGTCGGCCAGGCCGGCCAGCCGGGTGCGGGCGTCCGCGTCGTCGGTCACGATCGGCTCCCCGGTGAGGTTGCCGCTGGTCATCACCAGCACCGGCAGCCGGTGGTCGTCCTCGGGGAGACCCAGCAGCAGGTGGTGCAGGGGCGTGTACGCGAGCATCACGCCGAGGTCGTCGCTGCCGGGGGCCACCGCGTCGGCGACCGCTCCGGGCCGCCGGCGGGCGAGCACGATCGGCCGGTGCCGGGAGGCCAGCAGCTGCCGCTCGGCGTCGTCGAGCCGCACCAGTCGCTCGGCCGCCGCGAGGTCGGCGACCATCAGCGCGAACGGCTTGTCGCCGCGCTGCTTGCGCTTGCGCAGCGTCTCCACGGCCGACGCGGTGGTGGCGTCGCAGGCGAGGTGGTAGCCACCGAGCCCCTTGACCGCGACCACGGCGCCGTGGCCGAGCAGGCTCCGCGCCTCGGTGAGGGCCTCCTCCTCGGAGGTCGGCTCGCGGGCCGGGCCCACCAGGCGCAGCCGCGGCCCGCAGGCCGGGCAGCAGATGGTCTGCGCGTGGAAGCGCCGGTCGGCCGGGTCGGCGTACTCCCGCGCGCAGTCCGCGCAC
>DASTGV010000165.1:0-3469 GCA_035718765.1 Nocardioidaceae bacterium | reverse complement strand
GGACCGCGAGGAACCCGCCCGCGACCATCCCGAGCAGCCCGAGCAGCACCAGCAGCAGCGCCCGGCCGGTGGCCTCGTCGGTGCCGCCCGGCGGACGGAGCTCGTCCTTGGCGTCGAGCTCGGCCATCTCGCCGATCAGGGGCGGCTCCTTCTCCCGCTGCCAGACCCAGGCCACGCCCGCGACGTACAGCAGCACCAGGATCCCGCCCTCCAGCCGGCCCAGCACCCCGTTGCGGAGGAACAGCCAGGCCACCGCGCCCAGCACGGCCGACGCGCCGGCGTACTCCAGGCCCCGCCGGGTCACCGGCAGCCGGGTCAGCAGCGCGGCCAGCCCGAGCGTGAGGGTGAGGATCACCAGGTTCGCGCCGATCGCGTCGCCGCCTGCGAGCGCCGGGTGGCCCTGGCCGGCCGCGAGCATCGCGGTCACCGCCTCCTCCGGCTCGGCGCCGGCGAGCAGCAGCGCGAGCGCCAGCACGCTCACCCCGAGGCGCGAGGAGGCGGCGGTGACGTTCTCGGCGAAGCCCTCCGCCCCGGCGGTCAGCAGGGCGGCGCCCACGGCGAGCAGGGCCACGGAGATCACGACGTCGAGCACGCCGCGATTCTGCCGTGCGCCCGTTCCGGGCAGATGCAACCCGTCCGGCGGTTTCGGCGTCTTGGGGATGTCGATGACGGAAGGATGGTGAGGACGGTGCAGCTCGCAGTGGAGACGGGGGTCGGAGCGACGATGGACGTGGGTACGACGGACCGCGACGCGGACTTCGCCGCGTACATGGCCGCACGCCAGCCGAGCCTGCTGCGCACGGCGTACCTGCTCACCGGGGACCGGCACACCGCCGAGGACCTGGTGCAGACGGCGTTCGCGAAGCTGTACCTGTCCTGGGACCGGGTGCAGCGGCGGGAGCTGGTCGACGGGTACGTCCGCCGGATCCTCGTCAACGAGCACAACTCGCTGTGGCGGCGGGCCTTCAAGCGGCGCGAGGTGGTCTCCGACGAGCTGCCCGAGACGCACGCCGCGCCCGACCGGCACGACGACGGGGAGAGCGCGGCGCTGTGGGCGTTCGTCCAGACCCTGCCCCGCAAGCAGCGCGCCGTGATCGTGCTGCGCTACTACGAGGACCTCTCCGAGGCCGAGACCGCCGAGGTGCTCGGCATCTCGGTCGGCACCGTGAAGTCCCAGGCCAGCCGCGCGCTGGCCGCGATGCGGTCCCGCGTCCACGACCACCCCGGAATCACCCACGAGAACCACGGCCCTGTGAGGGAGGAGGAGCGATGAGCACCCACGACGAGGAGCAGCTGTCCCGCGGCCTGCACGAGCGGGCCGGCGACGTGTCCGGCACCCCGATCGGGCTGGACGACGTGAAGCGCAGCGCGCGCGGCATCCGCCGCCGGCGCCGCCTGGCGACGGGCCTGGTCGCGGCGGCCGTCGTCGCGGTCGCGGTCCCGGTCGGCCTGAACGTGGCCGGCAGCCCGAACGCCGAGCGGCCCGTCGCCCCGGCGACCACCTCACCGTCCGGCACGCCCACGCGGGCCGGGACGCCCGAGCCGACCCCGACGCCGACGAACGCCCAGGGGGTGACCCCGCTGACCGTGCAGAAGGCGGCGGCGGGCGCGCCGGCGAAGGTCGGCTACCTGCGCGGCCGCACCTACGTCGCCCCGGACGGGACCACGCGGGACCTGCCCGCGGCCTACGACACCGTCGTGCCGTACCGCGGCGGGTGGCTGGCCGTGCAGCGCAAGCAGGGCACGCCGTACGTCGTCCAGATCGACGCCTCGGGTGCGGTCGTCAGCTCCGAGCCGGGCGGCGACCGGATCGTCGTGAGCGACGACGGCGTCCAGGCGTCCTGGGTCGCCGGCGGCAGGCTCTACCTCGACGGCACCAACGGGCACAGCGACGCCCCGCAGTCGATCGACCTGCCGGCGGGCGCCGACGCGAGCCCGGTCGGGTTCGTCGGTCCCGGCACGGTCGTCGTCCGGGTCGGCGCCCCCGACGCCGAGTACTGGGTGACCGACTTCTCGGGCCACCAGGTGCTCCCGGGCACGATCCTGGCCGTGCGGGCGACCAGCATGCAGCGCGGGCTGCTCGGGATCGAGACGTCGTACAACAGCACCGACGGCACCTCGTGCTGGAAGGTCGCCACCAACCAGGGCGGGGACCGGGAGCCGACGAGCTGCGACTGGACGGTCAACGCGTTCAGCCCCGGCGGCGCCTCGGTGGCCGGCTACCCCTCCGGCGTCGACGGTCTCGGCTCCCCGACGGTCGCGCTGCTCGACGCGGGGACGCTGGCGGTCAAGGTGCGGTTCGACCGGGTGGGCAACGGCGAGACCTTCGTCTCCGACGTGGTGTGGGAGGACGACTCCCACGTGCTGGCCACGCTCTACGAGGACGGCTCGTGGCACCTGGTCCGGCTCGGCCTCGACGGCGACATCCAGACGGTCGACCAGGCCCCCGGCGCCCCGGAGGAGAGCCCGTTCCACTTCGCCGCCCACCCGTAGGCCACCGCGCTGGTCGAGGTGCCTCGCCCTGGGCGAGGCACCTCAACCTGCCAGGACCGACGTCACCGGCAGGGACGAGTCGGCGGGCAGGTCCAGCGCGGAGGGCGTCCGCCCCCGGGCCACCATCTCGGCGCCGAGCGCGGCCACCATCGCGCCGTTGTCGGTGCAGAGCCCCGGCCGGGGCACCCGCACCCGGATGCCCTTCGCGGCGGCCCGCTCCTCGGCCAGCACCCGCAGCCGGGAGTTCGCCGCCACGCCGCCGCCGATGAGGATGTCCTCGATGCCCTCGTCGGCCGCGGCGTCGACGGCCTTGCGGGTGAGCACGTCGCAGACCGCCTCCTGGAACGACGCGGCCACGTCCTCGACCGGCACCGGCTCACCGGCCCGCTCGCGCGCCTCGACCCAGCGCGCGACGGCCGTCTTCAGCCCGGAGAAGGAGAAGTCGAAGCGGTGCCGCTCCAGGTCGCGCCTCGAGGTGAGCCCGCGCGGGAAGTCGACGTACACCGAGGACCCGGACCGGGCCGCCCGGTCGATGTGCGGGCCGCCGGGGAACGGCAGCCCGAGGAGCCGGGCGACCTTGTCGAACGCCTCGCCGGCGGCGTCGTCGATGGTGGCGCCGAGGGGTACGACGTCCCCGGTGACGTCCCCGACGCGCAGCAGCGAGGAGTGCCCACCGCTGACCAGCAGCGCAACGCAGGGGTCGGGCAGCCGGCCGTGCTCGAGCTGGTCGACGGCCACGTGTGCGGCGAGGTGGTTCACGCCGTAGATCGGCTTGCCGAGCCCGACCGCGAGCGCCTTGGCGGCGGCGACCCCGACGAGCAGCGCCCCGGCCAGTCCGGGCCCGCTGGTCACCGCGACCGCGTCCACGTCGTACAGCTTGATGCCGGCGTCGGCGCAGGCCCGCTCGATCGTCGGCACCATCGCCTCGAGGTGCGCGCGGGAGGCGACCTCGGGGACCACGCCGCCGAAGCGGGCG
>DASTGV010000164.1:0-3245 GCA_035718765.1 Nocardioidaceae bacterium | reverse complement strand
GTGGTCCGGGCGTCCCTCACCTCCGAGGGGGTGCACCGGCTCATGGAGGGCACCTCCACGGTGCTGGCGCGGCACGGGGTCTGGGACCAGCGCGCCCTGCGGCGCGAGGGGCTGCGCAAGGCCGACGTGGACGCCGCCCTGCGCCGGCAGAACGCCAACGACGTCGGGGAGACCGAGTCGGTCAGCCTCGAGCCCGGCGGGGCCGTGGTCGCGACCCTGCTCCCCGAGCAGCAGTCCGCGACCCGGCAGGACATCGAGCGGCTGGAGGCGAAGCTCGACGCGCTCCTGGCCAGCCGCGCGGACGACCACGGATAGCACCGCCGGAACGTTTTCCCGGGACCTGTCGAGAACCGTCGAGCCCGGACGTCGTACCTGTGACACTGACCGCGAGGGAAAGGACCCTTCCGATGAAGTACGTGCTGATGTTCTGCGACACCCCCGAGCGCTACGGGGAGGTCGACGAGGTGGCCGCCAAGGCGGTGCACGAGGAGATCTGGGCGTGGTTCGGCGAGCACGACGCCGCCGGGCGGATCGCCGACATGGGTGCGCACCTGCAGCCCGTCACCACCGCGACCACGGTGCGGAGCGGGGACGGTGCGCCGGTGGTGGTCGACGGCCCGTTCTCGGAGGCCAAGGAGGTCGTCGGCGGCTTCACGGTCATCGACGTGCCGGACCTGGACGCCGCGCTCGCGATGGCCCGGACCTGGCCGCCCCTGAAGTTCCCGGGCGTCTCGGTCGAGGTTCGGCCGGTCGTCGACCACGACGGCGACATGTGAGCCGGCCGGCCACCGCGGACGCCGCGCTGGCCGCCGCCATCCGGGCCGAGGCCGGCACGATCGTCGCGTCCCTGCACCGTCTCGTCGGCGACTTCGACGTCGCGGAGGAGGCGGTGCAGGACGCCGTCGTCGAGGCGCTGCGGCACTGGCGGGCCGCCGGCATCCCGGACAACCCTGGGGCCTGGCTCCAGGTCGCCGCGCGCCGCAACGCCCTCGACCGGCTGCGCCGCCGGCAGCGCTACGAGAAGGCGCTGACCCGGCTGCGCGAGCAGCCGCCGGAGCAGGCACATGACGACGGGCCGGACGAACGGCTGCCGCTGCTCTTCGGCTGCTGCCACCCGGCGCTGGCGGTCGAGGCACGGCTGGCCCTCACCCTGCGCGCGGTCGTCGGCCTGACCACCGCCCAGATCGCCCGCGCCTTCCTGGTCAGCGAGGCCACGATGGCGCAGCGGATCGTGCGGGCCAAGCGCAAGATCGTCGTCGCCCGGATCCCGCTGGACCTGCCGCCACCCGACCAGCGGGCCGCCCGGCTGGACGACGTACTGACGGTGACCTACCTGATGTTCAACGAGGCCTTCGTCTCCACCGCCGGGGCGTCCGGCGACGACCGCGACCTCGGCGACGACGCCCTCTGGCTGGCCGGCCTGGTGGCCACCGCGCTGCCGGACGAGCCCGAGGCGCTAGGGCTGCTGGCTCTGCTCACGCTCCAGCACGCCCGGCAGCCGGCCCGCTTCGACACGTCCGGCGCGCTGGTGCTGCTCGAGCACCAGGACCGTTCCCGGTGGGACCGGACCGCGATCGGGGCCGCGGACCGGCTGCTGGAGCGGGCCGCGGCGCACCACCGCGCGGGCCGGTTCCAGCTCCAGGCTGCGATCGCCGCCTGCCACGCGTCCGCGGCCACCTGGGCCGAGACCGACTGGCTGCAGATCCTGGTGCTCTACGACATGCTGCTCGGCCACGACCCGTCCCCGGTGACCCGGCTCAACCGCGGCGTCGCGCTGGGCAAGGTGTTCGGCGCCGCCGGCGCCCTGGAGTACGTTGACCGGCTGGCCGCCGACCTCGACGGCTACCACCTGTTCCACGCGACCCGGGCCGCCCTGCTGCGCGAGCTCGGTCGCACCGGCGAGGCCGACGCGGCCGACGCGCGGGCCCTGTCCCTCACCCGCAACCCCGCCGAGCAGGTCCTGCTCCGCGCCCGCCTGTCCGGGTAGTCCGTGACGTTCTGGCTGATTCCGGCGCGTTTTTCAGCCATTTCGTCACGGACTACCCCGGCGGGCGGGGCAGCAGCAGGGTCTCGATCCGCTCCAGCGCGAGGCCCGCGTAGCCGTGCCAGAGGCGACCGAAGACCGGCATCGTCAGCCCGGCGTACGGCGCGGGGTGGACCGTCCAGGCCCACGTGACCCGCACGCCGGTGCCGGCGGGGGCGAACGTCCAGGTGCCGTCGACGACGGCGGCGAACGCCTTCATCGGGCCGGTGACGTCGCTGATCCGGTAGCCGAACCGCTCGTGCGGCTCGACCACCGTGAGCTCCTCGCGCATGGTGCCGCGGTCGGCCAGCACGATCGTGCGGGTCTGCCCGACGGTGCCCCACTCGCCGACCTGGTCGCGCACCTCGCGGACCGGCGGGAGCGGCCCGAACCACCGCGTGAAGACCTGGTCCAGCGGGGTGGGCAGGACCACGTGCCACGCGTGCTCGACGGTGACGGGGTAGGCGCGGGACCGCTCGACGTGCAGCGTCACAGGATCTCGCCCGGCGTGTAGGCCGCCGCCTCCGGGTGCGCCTTGGCGACCTCGTCGACACGGCGTACGACGGCCTGCACCTGGTCGACGGCGGCCCCGGTGAAGGTGATCGGGTCGGCCACCAGGGACCCGAGCTGGGCCTCGGTGAGGCCGAGTCGCGGGTCGGCCGCGAGCCGCTCGAACACGTCGTTCTCGGCCTGCCCCTGCCGCATCGCGAGCGCGACGCCGACGGCGGCCTCCTTGATCGCCTCGTGCGCGGTCTCCCGGCCGACGCCGTTGCGGACCGCGGCCATCAGCACCTTCGTGGTGGCCAGGAACGGCAGGTAGCGGTCGAGCTCGCGCTGGATCACCGCCGGGAACGCACCGAACTCGTCGAGCACGGTGAGGAACGTCTGGAACAGCCCGTCGCAGGCGAAGAACGCGTCCGGCAGCGCCACCCGGCGTACGACGGAGCAGGAGACGTCCCCCTCGTTCCACTGGTCGCCGGCCAGCTCACCGACCATGGAGAGGTACCCGCGCAGCACGACGGCGAGGCCGTTGACCCGTTCGCAGGAGCGGGTGTTCATCTTGTGCGGCATCGCGGACGAACCGACCTGGCCCTCCTTGAACCCCTCGGTCACCAGCTCGATGCCGGCCATCAGCCGGATGGTGGTGGCGAGGTTCGAGGGGCCGGCCACGACCTGCACCAGCGCGGAGACCACGTCGAAGTCGAGGGAGCGCGGGTAGACC
>DASTGV010000163.1:0-4378 GCA_035718765.1 Nocardioidaceae bacterium | reverse complement strand
GGGCGGACGGCGGCCGCGCGGTCTCCGGCACCCTGACCAGGACCGTCGTCGGGAGGCCCGACGTCACCGTGTCCGGCCCGCTCGGCGCCGGCGACGTGCCCTGGTCCTACCGCGCGGGCTGCCCGGTCCCCCCGAGCGGCCTGCGCCGGGTCACCCTGAACCGCTTCACCTACGCGCACGTGGTGGCCCGCGGGTCCCTCGTGGTCCGGGCCTCCGCCGTTCCCGACGTCGTCAAGGTGTTCAAGGCGTCCTTCGCGGCCCGGTTCCCGGTGCGGTCGATGGAGCCGGTCGACGCCTACTACGCCGGGGGACGCCGTACCCCCACCCAGTCCGACGTCGCCGCGATGAAGGCCGACAACACCTCCGCGTTCAACTGCCGGCCGGTGACCGGCAACCCCTACCGCGTCTCCCAGCACTCCTACGGCAACGCGATCGACATCAACACGGTCCGCAACCCGTACGTCGTCGGCAGCCGCGTCTACCCCGGGTTCGCGCGGACGTACCTGAACCGCTCCCACGTCCGCACCGGCATGATCACGAGCCGCGGGGTCATCGCCACCAAGATGCGGCAGCTCGGCTGGCCGTGGGGCGCCCGCTGGAGCCACCCCGACTACCAGCACTTCTCCTCGAACGGCGGCTGAGGCACGCCCGCCCGTGTCATGCTCGGCCGCATGACCGAGCCCGCACCGCCGCCCCTGCAGCCGCTCACCGAGGACTGGGAGCGCGCCCTGTGCGTCGTCGCCCACCCCGACGACCTGGAGTTCGGTGCGGCGGCCGCCGTCGCCCGCTGGACCGGGCAGGGCAAGAAGGTCGTCTACTGCATGGTCACCAGCGGCGAGGCCGGAATCGACGGCCTGCACCCCGATCAGAGCCGCGAGGTCCGGGAGGCCGAGCAGGTCGAGTCCGCGCGGATCGTCGGCGTCGACGAGGTGGACTTCCTCGGGCTCCGGGACGGCGTCCTGGAGTACGGCGTGGCGCTGCGTCGCGCGATCGCCGAGGAGGTCCGGCTGCACCGACCCGAGATCGTCGTGACCAACAACTTCCGGGACAGCTGGGGTGGCCGCAACCTCAACCAGGCCGACCACATCGCCACCGGCAAGGCCACCCTCGACGCGGTCCGCGACGCCGGCAACCGCTGGATCTTCCCCGAGCAGCTCGCCGACGGGATGGAGCCCTGGGCCGGCGTCCGCGAGGTGTGGTGCGCCGGCTCCCCGGAGTCCACGCACGCCGTCGACATCACCGACACCTTCGACACCGGCGTGCGGTCGCTGAAGGCGCACCAGGCCTACATCGACGGTCTCGGCTGGGCCGACTTCGACCCGGCCGAGTGGCTCGAGGGCATGTCCCGCGCGGTCGGCCAGAGGCTCGGCACCGCGCACGCGACCGCGTTCGAGGTGTTCCCGATGGGCTGGGGCTCCTGACCCTCCGGTGACAGCACCGCGCCTCGTCCCGCTCACCGCCGCGCACTGGCCGGCGGTCCAGCGGATCTACGCCGAGGGCATCGCGGGCGGGCACGCCACCTTCGAGACCGAGCCGCCGTCGTGGGAGGCCTTCGACGCGAGCCGCCTCGCGGACCACCGCATCGTCGCCCTTCTCGGCGACACGGTCGTGGGCTGGGTGGCCTGCTCCCCCACGTCGGCGCGGGCGGTCTACCGCGGCGTGGTCGAGCACTCGGTGTACGTCGCGGGCCCGGCGTCCGGGCAGGGCGTGGGCCGGCGGCTGCTGGACCGGCTGGTGGCCTCGACCGAGGCGGCGGGCATCTGGACGATCCAGTCCGGCATCTTCCCCGAGAACGCCGCCAGCCTCGCGCTGCACCACGCCTGCGGCTTCCGCGACATCGGCGTCCGGTCGCGGGTCGGCCTGATGCGGTCCGGCCCGTGCGCGGGGCGGTGGCGCGACGTCGTGCTCGTCGAGCGCCGCAGCGAGGTCGCCGGCGTCCGGCCGGTCGGCGGGTCGTGACGCGGTCGGCCGGGAGGCACCTGCCACGCAAAGACGAAGCGGCCCGACGCGCGAGGACGTCCTCGCCGGTCGGGCCGCTTCCCTGGCTCCCCCGGTTGGACTCGAACCAACAACCCTCCGGTTAACAGCCGAATGCTCTGCCAATTGAGCTACAGGGGATCGTGCAGCGGAAAGGTTAGCAAGGAGGGCCCGGCACCGCTAAATCGGTTCCCCGTCCAGCCCGACGTCCTCCCCGATGTCCTGCCGGGCGGCCCGCAGGCCCGCCTCGGCGGCGCGGGCGACCTCCGGGTCGGCCGGGTCCATGCCGTCGTCGAGCTCGTAGGCCCAGGTGATCTCGCCCCGGCCCCGCGGCGGCCGTCGCGCGATCACGGTGAGGCCGCGGCGCCCGCGCACCTCGACCCTGCGCTGCAGGAGCACGCTGGCCGTGACCCGCTCGCGGACCAGCTGCAGCAGCCGCTGCGGGTCGTCGAGCGTGAACCGGTGCACCGGCCGCGGCTGTCCGTACTCGCCGACCTCGGCGACGCCGAGGCGTGCGGTGTCGCGGTCCCAGTCGGCGCTCTCGACGGTCTCCCAGGCGAGCCGGATGGTCTCGGCGGGCTCCACCACCACCAGCGCGTCCCGGGTGCCGAGCAGCCAGGTGCCGTCATCCGCGGGGGCGTGCGCGAGCACCCTCTCGCCCCGGGCCAGGTCGGCGCGGGTCAGCACGTCGGCGGGCACCGCGGCCCGACGGGGGAAGATCACGCCTCGCCGCCGATGGCCTTCTCGCGCAGCGTGCGCCGGTGCTGCTCGAGCGCCACCAGCTCGCCGAACATCCGGTTGTACTCGGTCGCGTGCTCGACCGGGTTGGTCCGCTGGAGCTTGGACTTGAGGTCGGCGATCCGGCGCATCGCGGTCACCTCCTGCAGGCGGTAGACGTGCGCGGCGACGTACGCCGTGGTCGGCTCCTTGCTCGACAGCAGCGGCTCCACGGCCAGGGCGGACAGTGCCTGCTGCACGGCCGGCTCGGTGACGCTGTCGCGCAGCTTGGCCACCCACACCTCGCCCTCGGGTGCGTTCGCCGGTCCCCCGCAGGCGGTGACGACGTCCCAGACGGCGCGGTAGGTCGGGTGGGTGAAGTCGTCGCCATCGACGTCCTTGGCCATCCGCTGCACCGCCTCCGGGTGCTGGACGACCAGCTTGAGGGTCTCCCGCTCGAGGGAGAAGCGCGGGTCGCGCAGGTCCGGCAGGGGCGGCGCCGCGGGCCGGGCGGGCTCGGGGGCCTGGGCGGCCGGACGGGTGCCGCGCGGCTCGTCGGGGCGACGGCTCGCGGCCCGCTTGACCTCGGCCCGGGCCTCCTCGACGTCGACGCCGACCATGCCGGCCAGCTCGCGGGAGAACCCTTCGACCTTGGACCGGTCGCGGATCGCCGAGACCAGCTTGGCGGCCTCGCGCAGCGCGTCGACCCGGCCGTCGGCGCGGTCGAGGTCGTAGCGGCCCACGACGTTGGTGAGCACGAAGCGGTACAGCGGGATCCGGCGGGCGACCAGCTCCCGGACGGCCGCGTCGCCCTGCTGGAGCCGCAGGTCGCACGGGTCGAGGCCGGTCGGCTCCACGGCGACGTACGTCTGGCCGGCGAAGTTCTGGTCGCCCTCGAAGGCCCGCAGCGCCGCCTTCTGGCCGGCCGCGTCGCCGTCGAAGGTGAAGATCACCTCGCCGCGGAACTCGTCGTGGTCCTGGAGCAGCCGGCGCAGCACCCGGCTGTGGTCGTCGCCGAAGGCGGTGCCGCAGGTCGCCACCGCGGTCTTGACGCCCGAAAGGTGCGCAGCCATCACGTCGGTGTAGCCCTCGACCACGACCGCCTGCGACGAGCGGGCGATGTCGCGGCGGGCCAGGTCGATGCCGTAGAGCACGTGGCTCTTCTTGTAGATCGGCGTCTCGGGGGTGTTGAGGTACTTCGCCTCGATCCGGTCGTCGTCGAAGATCCGCCGCGCCCCGAAGCCGATGGTGTCCCCGTTGGTCTCCCGGATCGGCCAGAGCAGCCGGCCGCGGAACCGGTCGTAGTGCCCGCTCTGGCCCTGCCCCACCAGGCCCCCGGTGACCAGCTCGGCGTCCTGGAACCCCTTCTGGCGCAGGTGCTTGTAGAGGTCCGAGCCGCCACGGGGCGCGAAGCCCACCCCGAACGTCTCGGCGGCGTCCCGGTCGAAGCCGCGGCTGGTGAGGAACTCGCGGGCCTTGGCGGCGTCGGGGCCGGCCAGCTGCTCGGCGTAGTAGGCCTGGGCGGCCTTGTGAGCCTCCAGCATCCGCGGCCGGAGGTTGGTCTCCCGCTTGGCGGGCCGCGCACCTCCCTCCTCGGTGTACCGGAGCTGGACGCCGTACTTGTCGGCCAGCCGCTCCACGGTCTCGGCGAACGACGTGCCGTCGATCTTCATCACGAAGGAGA
>DASTGV010000162.1:0-9329 GCA_035718765.1 Nocardioidaceae bacterium | reverse complement strand
GCCGCCTCCCTTCGCGATGTCCCACTTCCCTCTTGTGGGGTCCGTTGCTCGACAATCCTCTGCGGGTGAGCGTGGTCACGTCAAGACTTTGTAAGGACATTCTTACGTCGTCTTGAAATGACAACAGAGACATTGGGTGCGAGACTGGGCCCGTGAGCGAGAGTTCGTTGACGGTCGACGCCGTGGTCTCGCGCCTGACGGTCGACCGGTCGAGTCCCGTGCCGCTGTACTTCCAGGTGGCACAGGAGCTTCAGCGCCTGATCGACACCGAGGCACTGCCGGCCGGCACCCGGCTCACCAACGAGATCGAGTTCGCGGACCGGCTCGGTGTCTCGCGTCCGACCATGCGCCGCGCCATCCAGTACCTCGTGGATCGTGGCCTGCTGGTGCGCAAGCGCGGGGTGGGCACGCAGGTCGTGCGCAGCCAGGTCAACCGTTCGCTCGAGCTCACCAGCCTCTACGACGACCTGGAGAAGGCCGGCCGCAAGCCGCGCACGGAGGTGCTCTCCTGCGGCATGGTCGAGGCCGATGCCGAGGTGGCCGACGCGCTGGGTCTGCCGGTCGGCACAGAGGTGTTCGAGCTGCGCAGGCTGCGCTATGCCGATGACGAACCGATCGCGCTGATGACCAACTACCTGCCGGCCGGCCTGATCGACGTGGAGCCCGACGTGTTCGTGACCACCGGCCTCTACGAGCTGATCCGCGGCGCGGGGTACCGGATCCGGGTGGCGGACCAGAACATCGGGGCCACCAACGCGCCCGCGGACATCGCCGCCCTCCTGCACGAGAAGAAGGGCGCCGCCCTGATCACGATGCGTCGGGTGGCCTACGACGACGAGGGGACGGCCGTCGAGTACGGCACGCACGTGTACCGCTCGTCGCGCTACAGCTTCTCGCTGACGCTCGTCGAGCGCTGAGGGCGGTTCGCGAGGCTCAGACGTCGGGCAGCACGGACCGGCGGCGACGGAGTGGCCGCTCGCGTCGACGCCGGCGCATCCGCCGCGACCTCCGCGCCGCCGAGCGCGCCATGTCCGCGGCCCCGATGAAGCCGGCGTCCGGGCCCAGCTCGGCGGCGACGATCGGAGGCTCGAGCCGGTGGCCCCGCCCGGTGAGCGTCCGGGAGAACTCCGCCCGGGCGGGTGCGAGCAGCAGCTCACCGGCCTCCGAGACGCCGCCGCCCACGATGATGCAGCCCGGGTCGAACGCCGCCGCCATCCCCGCGAGCCCGACCCCCAGCCAGGCGCCGATCTCGCCGATCAGCTGGACCGCGAGCGGGTCACCCTCCCGGGCGGCCTCGGTGACCAACGGCCCGGTCAGGGCGGTCACATCGCCACCCACCATCTCGTCGAGCCGGTGCGCGAGCGGCGACCCGGCCCGCACGAGCTCGCTCGCGTCCCGGACCAGCGCGTTCCCGGAGGCGTACTGCTCCCAGCAGCCGCGGTTCCCGCACTCGCACCGGTGACCGTCCGGCACCACCTGGATGTGGCCGAACTCCCCGGCCATCCCGTTCGCCCCGCGGAAGACCCGGTTGTCGATGACCAGCGCGCCGCCGATGCCGGTGCCGAGCGTGATGCACAGGACCAGCCGGTGCAGCCGGCCGGCGCCGAAGCGGCACTCCGCGAGCGCGGCGGCGTTGGCGTCGTTGTCCACCACGACCGGGATCCGGAGCCGGCTCATCACCGCGTCGCGCAGCGGCTCGTCGCGCCAGGCCAGGTGGGGTGAGAACCTGACGACGGAGCGGGTGACGTCGACGAAGCCGGCGGCACCCACCCCGACGGCCGCGATGTCGTGGGTGCGGCCGAACCCCCGCACCAGGTCCACGATGGTGTCCTCGACGTCCCGGACGCTGGTCCCCGGCGTCAGCCGTCGCTGCCGCTCCAGCACCCGCCCGGAGGAGTCGACCACGCCCGCGAGCACCTTGGTGCCCCCGATGTCGACCCCGACGGTGAGGGGGTCCCACCGGCCGATCACGGGTCGGCGGGGAGGTGTGTCGGCCACCTCCCGACCCTACTGTCGCGACGCCCCGCCGTCGCCTCAGTCCGTCGAACCCAGGAGGTCGGCGAGTGACATCGGCGGGTGCCCGGTGAGCCGCTCGACGTCCCCGGTGACCTCGGCCAGCTCCCCGGATGCGATGGCGGTGTAGGTGCTCACCCAGGCGTCGAGCTGCCAGCCGGGCGCGCCGTACGACGCGCGGGAGGCGTACGCCTCCTCCACCGTCTCGTCCACGAAGGTGTAGTGCCGGCCGAGCGACCGGCTCATCGTCGCCGCGACCTCGCTGAGCGTGAGCGCCTCCGGGCCGGTGAGGCTGTAGGTGCGGCCCTCGTGGGGCGCCGGGTCGAGCAGCACCGCGGTGACCGCGGCGGCGACGTCGTCCTGCGCCACGGCGGAGACGCGCCCGTCGTCGGCGGGCCCGCGGATCACCCCGTCGTCGCCGGCCATCATCGAGAAGAAGTCCGCGTAGAGGTTGTCGCGCACGTGCGTCCACGCCATGCCCGACTGCTCGATGTGCTGCTCGGTGACGTGGTGGTCGCGGGCGAGCGTGAACGTCGCCTCGGGCGCGGCGCCGAAGAAGGAGATGTAGACCAGGTGCCGCACCCCCGCGTCCGCCGCCGCGTCGACGAACGCGCGGTGCTCGTCGAGCCGGTTCTCCGCCTCGGCCGCCGAGACCATCAGCACGACGTCGAGGCCGTCGAGCGCCCGTCGTACGGCGTCCCGGTCGAGGTACGACGCCGCGGCGACCGTCGTGCCCGGCAGCAGCGGCGCCCGCGCGGGGGTCCGCACCACCAGCCGCTGCTCGGCGCCGGCCGCGGCCAGCAGCCGGGCGATGCGGCCCCCGAGCTGACCGGTCGAGCCGGTGACTCCGAGAGGTGCCGGCATCAGGCGTTCTTGGCGATCGAGGCCGCGAGCGCCGCGAGGTGACCGAGCCGCGCGAGCTCGGAGTCGAGGATCTCCGGACCGCCGCGACGGCCGAACAGCACCAGCTCGTCGTCGCGGCCCATGGGGGCGCCGGCCACCAGCGTGCCGTCGACGGACTCCGCCCAGTCCGGCGGGAGCGCCAGCCGGACGGCGTGCTTGGCGGGGAACCACTCGGGGTTCCCGGTGGCCGACTCGGGTGCGGCCGAGGTGCGGTGCAGCACCCTCACGTGGTCGCCCTTGCGGCGCACCCGCATGCCCCAGTCGGCACGGAACGTGATCGGCAGCAGGTCGACGATCTCGTCGCGGGCGCTGGCCGGCGTCTGGGTGAGGGCCTCGACGGCCTCGAGGTCGAGGAACAGGTTGCCGCCGGCGCCGTAGCGCGACACCCACAGCACCTGCACGCCGTCGAGCTTGTTGCAGGCGGACACCAGCGAGTCCGGCATCACGCCGGGCGCGGTCTCCAGGAGCACGTCGTCGACGGCGGTGCCGTCGGGCCGGTGCTCGACGATCTCGATGGCCTCGATGTCACCGCCGGCCTCGCCGATCGCGGCGGCCACGGCACCGAGCGAACCGGGCACGTCGGGAAGCTCGACACGCAGCAGGTACGGCATCAGGACCTCCCCACGGTGTCGACGGGGACACCGGGCCGCACGCGGCCCGGCTGCGTCACCACGGCGTCGACACCGAAGACGACCTCCCCGTGCAGGTGACGATAGACCCCGAGGGCCTTCAGCACAGGGCTTCGCCGCGCCCCTGTGTCGGGGTCGAGGTCCACGACCGCGCAGCGCGGCACCACGCCGCGCACCTCGACCTCCGCGTCCCCGATCCTGAGCCGTCGCCCGGCCCAGGAGTCCTCCACGTGCGCCGGGGCGTCACCGGTGTCCACGGTGAACGTGGCCCGGAACTGCGCGGCGTCCACATGGCTGTCGACGCGCCGGGCGAGCTCCGCCAGCGACGAGGTGGTCACCACGGTCACCGACGCGCCGTACACCACCTCGCCCGGGTGCGCGGCTCGCGCCAGCACGACGTCGTACCCCAGGTGCTCGCCGTAGGCCTGCGCCCACGGGCCCTCGACGACCTCGAGCGCGGCGACCCGTCCCCAGTAGTCGACCTTCAACGTCCGGCCCGTCGGGGCGGGCACGCCCTCGACCGTCCCGGTGGGCAGGGTCGTGGTCAGCACGCCGTCCGCCCAGGTCGCGGAGGTCCGCACCAGGGACGGGTTCTCGACGGTGCGCAGCACCCGCTCCCGCGCCGGGTCGACCAGGCAGAAGACGCGGTCGCCGACCGGCCCGTCGGGGGCGAGCTCGACCGACGCCTGCTCGGCGTGCCGGCCGCCCTTGACGGGGGTGAGTCCGATCCGGTTCAGGTGCACCGGCACACGATCCCATGGCCCCGTTTCGGCCCGGTTTCCGACGACCGGCAGGCGGACGGGTCAGCCCCGGGACCGGGACAGCGGGAAGGTCCCGACCGTCTCGTAGCGGGGCCGGCGGCGTGGGCCCTCCCCGAGGTGCGACTGCACCAGCGCGACCTCGCGGGCCTCCCAGGTCGGTCCGCGGTAGGCGTCGAGGACCCGGACCCACCGGGTGGCCTCGACCGGGCGACCCGTGCGGGCCAGCGTGACGTGCGGGTGGAAGCGGCGGCCGCCGTCGACCTCGATGCCGGCCTTCGACGCCGCGGCGCGGGCGCCGGTCGCGAGCCGTCCCACCTCGACGCGGTCGGTGTCCACCCCCGCGTACACCACCTTCGCGCGGCCCGGGTTCGGGAACGCTCCCCCGCCCGCGAGGGTCACCGGGAACGTCGTACGACGGGCCGCGGCGCGCTCCAGCCGCTCCAGCAGCTCGTCGAGGTGCCGGTCGGCCACGTCGGCGAGGAAGGCCAGGGTGACGTGCCACTGCTCCGGGACGGTCCACCGGAACCCCGGCTCGGCCTCCTGTCGCGGACCCACGAACGAGGCGAGGTCCTGCAGCGCGTCCTCGGGCGGGACGAGGGCGACGAACATCCGCATACGACTACGGTGACACCCGTGGACGAACCGGTGGACTACCGCTTCCTGCTGGCCAACGAACGCACCTTCCTCGCCTACGTCCGCACGGCTCTCGCCCTGCAGGTCACCGGTCTCGGCGTGCTCCAGTTCCTCACCCACGGCCACAGCTCGGTCCGCTACACCCTCGGGCTGGTGCTGGTCCTGGCCGGCTCGGCCCTCGGGGGCGCGGGCTACCGGCGGTTCAGGGCCAACGAGCGGGCGATCCGCGCCGGCGTCGACATCGGCGGGTCGGGCTCCGCGACGCTGCTGGCCGCGGCCGTCGTCCTGGTGCCGCTGCTCGCCGCCGTCGTGCTGACCGCCATCGCCGTCCTGTAACGCTTTCGCCCCCGGTGGCGTCGGACCGGGTGAGAACGAGCCACCACACGAACCGGGGGACCGCATGGGCCACGCAGACGAGACGACCTTCGAGTCGTTCGTCGCCTCGACGGGCAACCAGACCTTCCGCACGGCGCTGCTGCTCTGCGGGGACTGGCACCTCGCCGAGGACCTCACCCAGTCCACCTACGCCAAGGTGTTCGCGAGCTGGCCCAAGGTACGGCGCGCGGACAACCCGCCCGCGTACCTGCGGACGGTGCTGATGAACACCTACCTGTCGCACCGGCGGCTGCGGCGCAGCAGCGAGACCCCGTCCGCGACCCTGCCGGACACCGCCCTCCCGGGCACCGACCCGAGCACCCGGCTGGCGCTGCTCGACGGGCTCCGGGCGCTGAGCCGCACCGACCGGGCGGTGCTGGTCCTGCGCTACTGGGAGGACCGGAGCGTGGCGCAGACCGCGCACGACCTCGGGCTCTCCGAGGGCGCCGTGCGCACCCGCACGACGCGCGCGGCCCAGCGGCTGCGCGCCGTCCTCGACGCCGACTTCCCCGACGTGGTCGCCGACCGCGTCCGAGCCTGAGGAGCACCGCCATGAGCACGCACGAGACGCACGACCTGCGGGCCCGCTTCGCCGAGGTGGTCGACGGCGCCGGCCTCGACCTGGACCTCCTGATCGACGGGTCCCGCCGCGACGGCCGGCGGATCCGGACCCGTCGCCGGCTCACGGCCGCCGCGGCCTGCGTGGCGGTCGCCGCCGTCGTGGTGGGCGCCGGGTCCGCCCTCACCGGCCGCGGGGGGAGCACCGCCGACGCGCCGTACGCGACCTGGACGGGGACTCCCGAGCCGTCGCCCGGCCAGCGCACGACCACCGAGCTCGTCTACCCCGTGGGCCGGCCGACGCCGATCACGGGCCGGTCGACCGCCGCGGCGCTGCTCGACCTCGTGGGGCAGCTCGACGACGGCTCCGCGTCCGGGATCGGCGGCCAGGGCGGCGACCCGGCGGGCGCCCCGGCCGAGACCTACGCGGTCCTCCGGTGGAAGCCCGCCGCCGGAGGTGCGGCAACCCCGGTGATGATCAACGTGCAGAACGGCTTCGACCCCGGCCCCGACCAGGGGGCGGACCCGAAGGGCTACGCCTGCGAGGAGGGCCAGTCCGTCGAGGCGGGCACCTGCACCGAGGTCGGCGGCTCCGGGAAGCCGTTCTTCTCCTGCCGCGACGACCGGGTGGCCTGCACGGTGACCCGCGAGGACGGCCTGCTGGTGGTGGCCTACGAGGTGCACAGCGGTGGGGCGGTCGACCGGCACGTCGACGTGTTCCACCCGGACACGAAGCTGCGGGTGAGCGTCGCGAGCACCAACGCGTCGGAGTTCGAGACCCGTGACCGGGTGCGCGCCGAGCCGCCGCTGTCGAGCGAGGCGCTCCGGGCGGTGGCGACGCTGGACGTCTGGGGCGAGACGCTGCCCCGCCTGTGGCAGCGGAGGGGCGACGAGCTCGCGCCGTACCACGACTACGACCTCGTCGGTCAGTGACTCACATCGGTCGTGTCGCGTGCACGACGCCCAGGCGGCCTCAGCGTGGATGCAGGCTCAGGCCGGGAAGACGGAGGCCAGGACCCGGCGGGCGCGCAGCGCGAGGGCCAGCTCGACGGGCGTGACACCACCCGTGAGGTCGTGCCCGGTCACCTCCGAGAGCCGGCGCAGCCGGTTGAGCACCGTGTTGCGGTGGCAGTGCACCTGTCGGGCCGTGCGGCCGGCCGACCCCGAGGTCTCCACCCAGGCGTCCAGCGTGTCCAGCAACGGCCCCCGCTCGGCCTCCGGGAGGTCCAGCAACGAGCCGAGCCAGGTGCTCACCAGCTGCTGGGCCAGCTCGGGCGCCTGGACCAGCATCGCCTCGGGCAGCCGCTCGTCGAGCGCGGCGAGCGTGTCGCCGGGACCGAGCGTGCGCAGCGCCAGCGCGGCCTGCCGGAAGCCGACGGGCACCCGCTCCAGCCCGTCGACCGGTGAGGACGCCCCGGCGCGCACCTCCAGCACCCCGCGCAGGGCGTCGAGCTCGCGGGCCGGCTCGGACGCGGCGATCCGGAGCAGCCCGACGAGCCCAGCCCCGCGGGTCTGCCAGGCCGACACCACCCGCGCCGCCGCGAGCCGGTCGCGGACGCGGCGTACGGCTTCGAGGTCGCGGGAGGCGGGTTCGGCCACCACCACCAGGTAGCGGCCGTCCACCGGGAGGCCGAGGATGCGCCCGGCCTCGAACGCGAAGAGCGGGTCCTCGCCGACCCCGGTGAGCAGACCCTCCCAGACGGAGGCGCGGCGCTGCTCGTCGGCGCGCACCGCGCGCCGCTCCGCCTCGTGGTAGGCGGCGGCCACCTGCGCCGAGGACCGGTCCACGACCTCCCAGACCCGGGTGCCGAGGTCGAGCAGGGCGTCGTCGTCGGTCCCGAGCGACCGGGCCTCGGCGACCAGGGCCTCCCACACCAGCCGCCCGCCCATCCGGAAGGACCGCAGCAGGTCGTCGAGGGGCAGCCCCTGCTCGGCCCGACGCCGGCCGGTGGCCCGGGCCGCGTCGTAGTACTCCTGGCCCTGCCAGGCCTCACCGCCGACGAGCTGGAGGATCCGCACCAGGTTGTCGTGGCAGGACCGCCAGAGGTCCTGCTCGGGCACCAGGCGGCTGCCGCGGTAGCCCGGGTTGCTCTCCAGGATCGTCAGCACCAGCCGGTCTGCGAGGCCGGCCACCCGGGTGAGCACCCGCCGGGACAGCAGCTCGGCGACCGTCCCTCCCGGGCGTCCGGGTGGGTCGGCCGGCGGGTCCTCGGACGCGTCCTGAGGCGACCGTGAACGACGTGCTCCCACTCCCATGCACGCCTAACGCGCGAGAGGCCGGGAGGACACGGGCCGTCGTGAACAGCAAGAAGCTCGCCGCGCCGGCTGGGGCCGGGGGCGAGCTTCCTCCCAGAGAGACAGCCGGGGTTCGGACCGACGGGGGATTCAGTCCGACCCCCAGGCTGTCTCGGAGGACCACTGTGCCCCGCCGGCCGTGAGGAAAGCATGCGCCAAGGCCGCTGTGGCCGTGAGGAAACCGTGAAGAATGCGGGCCGCCGCCTACGATCGTCGGATGGCGACGGTCCTGGTGGTCGACGACGAGCCCCAGGTGCTGCACGCCCTGCGCCGGGCCCTCGAGGGCGAGGGCGACCGGGTGCTCACCGCCGCAACCGGCACCCAGGCCGTCGACCTCGCCGCCACCCGGCCGCCCGACCTCGTGGTCCTCGACCTCTGGCTGCCCGACCTCGACGGTGTCGAGGTGGTGCGCCGGCTGCGCGGCTGGCTGGACGTGCCGATCCTGATCCTGTCCGGCGACGCCGACGAGGAGCGCAAGGTCAGCGCGCTCGACAGCGGCGCCGACGACTTCCTGCAGAAGCCGTTCGGCTTCTCCGAGCTGACCGCCCGGTTGCGCGCCCTGAAGCGACGCCGCGTCCGCGAGCAGGCCGACCAGCGCCTCGAGTACGGCGACCTGGTGGTCGACCTGCCGCAGGGGTCGGCCGAGCTCGACGGCACGCTGCTGCGGCTCACCCCGACGGAGTGGCAGCTGCTCGAGGCGATGGTCACCCACCCCGGCAAGCTGCTGACCCACCGCTGGCTGGTCGCCCGGGTGTGGGGCGGCAGCCACGGCGACGAGAGCCGCCAGGCGCTGCGCACGCACATCCGCTCGCTGCGCGCCAAGATCGGCGACGCCGCCGCCACCCCGCGCTACCTGCGCACCGAGAGCGGGGCGGGCTACCGGTGGCTGGCCGAGCCGGTGCCGCCGTCCCGTGGCGAGCAGCCCGCCCCGTCCGTCGTACGTCGTCCGGCGCCGGCCGACCTCGCCCCGGTCTCGAACACCCTGCACGACCTCAACAACGTGCTGACCGCGCTGCACCTCGCCCTGCACCTCGCGCAGACCAAGGTCGCCGGACTCGGTGAGGTGGCCACCCAGGACGAGGTCGCGCGGGCATCGGAGAAGGCCCAGGTCCAGCTGCGCCGTAGTGTGCATCTCGTGGACCGCGCCGGAGACCTGGCACGC
>DASTGV010000161.1:0-3232 GCA_035718765.1 Nocardioidaceae bacterium | reverse complement strand
GAAGGCGTGCTTCAGGTCGGTCAGCAAGGGGGTTCCCGTCCGGTCGTCCATCTGACGGTAGGACGCGACACCGACAATCGTCATCAGCACCGCGGCGATCAGGAACGTGAACGCGGCGCCGTTGTAGACCAGGTAGGGATGCCCGTTCTTGTCCAGGGGCCCGAGCTTGTGCGTGCCGATCAGGCCGGCGAGCAGCGGCGACACGGCCAGCACCAGGGCGAGTGCGAGCCGGATCATCGAGCCGACGAAGGCGAACGTGCGACCCCGGACCTCGTCGGGGACCTCCAGGCCGAGCATGGTGTTGCCGGTGATCCAGCCGACGCCGGCGAAGAAGCCCAGCACCGCGGTCAGCCCGATCACGACGGGCAGCTGCTGGACGAGCGCGAGCGGGAACAGCAGCAGCCCCGTCAGGGTGAGCGAGATCCCGAACAGGCGCCGCCGGGAGAGCCCCTGCAGCAGCCGCGGGCCGCGCCACATGCCGAGCCCGAGACCTGCGAAGACCGTGCCGAAGATCAGGCCGTAGCCGGAGTCGCCGCCTCCGAGGTCGGAGACGTAGGTCCGGGCCAGCCCGACCACCACACCGCCGGCGGCGAACGCCCCGATGATGCCCACCACGAGGCCGCGTACGACGGGCGTGCTGCCGACGTACTTCCAGCCGTCGACGATCACCCGGAACGCGCTGGTCTCGCCGCCGACCGAGGCCGGGCCGCTGGGGATGTGCCTGAGCCGGGCGATCACCAGCCCGGAGACCACGAACGAGAGGCCGTTGAAGTACAGCGCGAAGTCGACCGGCCCGCCGATGAACCCGTCGAAGACGTGCCGGTAGAACTTGTCGACCAGCGTGAGCCCGGCGAACAGCGCGGCGGCGGGGAGCGCGGAGCCGTAGGTGGTGGCCAGGCTGACCTGGTTCGCGGCCTCCAGCCGGTGCCGGGGCACGAGGTTGGGCACGGTGGCGTCCTTGGCCGGCCCCCACACCAGGCTGACCGCCTCGACCAGCACGGTGACCAGGAAGATCCACCACAGCGTCCCGACGCGCGGGCCGACGATCGGAATGGTCAGGAACAGCGCGCCGCGCAGGTAGTCGCCCCACACCAGCGTGCGTCGCCGGTCGAGCTTGTCCGCGACGTACCCGGCGATCGGTCCCATCACCAGAGCCGGCAGCACCCGCAGGAACAGCACCGTGGCGATGGCGTAGTTCTTGCCGGCGTAGGAGCTGGCGCTGGCATTGGCCAGCGCAGTGAGCGCGAGCAGGCCCATCCAGTCACCGAGGCTGGAGAGGCCCAGGCCGATCCAGAGGTTGCGGAAGTCGTGGATCCTCAGCACCGCGGCCAGGGAGTGCGTCGGCGCGTGCCGGAGGTCCTCCACCCCTGCGTGCTCGCTCACGGGATCACCCTACGGGGGCGCGGACCGGGCCGCCGGGACCGGTGAGGGCCCGTCCGGGCCGCGCCCTCAAGACTTCTTGGCCGCCTTCTTCGTGGTCTTCTTGGCGGTCTTCTTCGCCGTCGACTTCTTGGTGGCCTTCTTGGCGCCCTTCTTGGCCGCTTTCTTCGCCGGGCCCTTGGCGCGCCGCTCGGCGAGCAGCTCGGCCGCGCGCTCGATGGTGATCGTCTTCTCGTCGTCGTCCTGGCGCAGGGTGGCGTTGTACTCGCCGTCGGTGACGTAGGTGCCGAAGCGGCCGCTCTTGAGCCGCACGGTCTGCCCGCTCGCCGGGTCGGTGCCGATCTCGCGGCCGGGGTCGGCCGCCGCGCGTCCACGCTGCTTGGGCTGCGCGTAGATCCGCTGCGCCTCCTCCAGCGTGATCGTCAGCAGCTTCTCCTCGGAGTCGATCGACCGGGAGTCGGTGCCCTTCTTGAGGTAGGGACCGTAGCGACCGTTCTGCGCGGTGATCTCCTCGCCGGACTCGGGGTCGACCCCCACGACCCGCGGCAGGGTCAGCAGCGTGAGCGCCTGCTCCAGCGTGATCGTGTCGAGGTTCATCGACTTGAACAGCGAGCCGGTGCGCGGCTTGGTGCCCTTGGGCGCGTCCTCGGGGAGCAGCTCGGTGACGTAGGGGCCGTAGCGGCCGTTCTTCGCCACGACGGTCAGACCGGTCTCCGGGTCCTCACCGAGCCGGGTCTCCTCCCCCGCGGGGTTGGCCAGCAGCTCCCTGGCCTTCTCCGCCGTCAGCTCGTCGGGCGGCAGGTCCTCGGGGACGTTCGCGCGCACCGGGCTGCCGTCGCCCTCCTCCGGCGTGGTCTCGATGTAGGGGCCGTAGCGGCCCACCCGCAGGTCGATGCCGTCGGCCACCGGGAACGTCGCGAGCTCGCGGGCGTCGATGTCGCCGAGCTCGCTGACCAGCTTCTGCAGCCCGTCGACGTCACCGCTGCCGAAGTAGAACTCGGCGAGCTCGGTGTTGCGGTCGCGGCGGCCGCCGGCGATCTCGTCGAGCACGTCCTCCATGCTCGCGGTGAACTCGTAGGACACCAGCCGGGAGAAGTGCTCCTCCAGCAGCCGGATCACCGAGAAGGCCAGCCAGGCCGGGACGAGCGCGGTGCCCTTCTTGTACACGTAGCCGCGGTTGAGGATCGTGCCGATGATCGAGGCGTACGTCGAGGGCCGGCCGATCTCGCGCTCCTCGAGCTCCCGGATCAGCGTGGCCTCGGTGTAGCGGGCCGGCGGCTTGGTCTGGTGCCCGACGGCCTCGATGTTCGCGGCGCTGACCGCGTCGCCCTCGGCGACGTTCGGCAGCCGGGTCTCCCGGTCGTCGGACTCGGTGTCCGGGTCGTCGGAGCCCTCGACGTAGGCCTTGAGGAAGCCGTGGAAGGTGATCACCCGGCCGGACGCGGAGAACACCACGTCCTCGCCGGAGGCGGCGGCCCCGCCGAGCCGGATGGTGACGCTGCGGCCCTCGGCGTCCTTCATCTGCGAGGCGACGGTGCGCATCCAGATCAGCTCGTAGAGCCGGAACTCGTCACCGGTGAGCCCGGTCTGGGCCGGGGTGCGGAAGTTCTCCCCCGCCGGCCGGACCGCCTCGTGCGCCTCCTGCGCGTTCTTCACCTTCGAGGCGTAGACCCGCGGCCGGTCCGGGACGTACTCCGCACCGTAGAGCTCCCGCGCCTGCGCCCGGGCCGCGTTGATCGCGGTGTCCGAGAGCGTGGTGGAGTCGGTGCGCATGTAGGTGATGAAGCCGTTCTCGTAGAGCCGCTGGGCGATCGACATGGTGCGGGACGCGCCGTACCCGAGCTTGCGGGAG
>DASTGV010000160.1:0-8339 GCA_035718765.1 Nocardioidaceae bacterium | reverse complement strand
CGGCCGGTGCCGGCGCGCTGACGCGCGGCTGCGGTCCCGCGCGCTGTGCTACTCGGCGCGCGCGGGCTCGCCGTCGTCGGACGTGTCGTCCGAGGTCGCGGACTCGGAGGTCGTGGGGCTCGACGGCGTGGGGGCCGACGGCGTGGGGGCCGACCCGGCGGACCCGGCGGACCCGGCGGATCCGGCGGACCCGGGCTCGATGCTGATGGGGTGGTCGGGGTTCACCACCACGATCTGGGGCACGGTGGTCACCAGCACCCGGCCGACCCGGCGGCCCTCCACCTCGCGCACCGTGATCCGCCGCTCGTCGAAGTCCACCCAGTCCCCCACCCGCGGGATCCGCCCGAGCTGCTGCATGAGGTAGCCGGAGACCGTCTCGTAGGGACCCTCGGGCAGCTCGAGGCCGGTCTCGTCCTCGAAGTCGTCCAGGTTCAGCAGGCCGTCCACCTCGACGTCCCCGCCGCGGTGCACGGTGGTCACACCCTCGTCGAGGTCGTACTCGTCCTTGATGTCGCCGATGAGCTCCTCGACGAGGTCCTCGAGGGTGACGATGCCGGCCGTGCCGCCGTACTCGTCGGCGACGATCGCCAAGTGCATGCCTTCCCGGCGCATGTCGGCCAGGGCGGCCAGGATCGGCCGGGTCCACGGCAGCACCAGGGTCTGCCGGGCCAGCTCGCCGACGCGCAGCGAGCGGCTCGCCATCTGCGGGTCGAGCAGGTCACGCACGTGCACGAAGCCGATGACGTCGTCGGCCGACCCGCGGATGACCGGGTAGCGCGAGTGCGGCTGGTGCAGCGCCTCGCGGGCGGCCTTGAAGACCGGCGTCGACGAGTCCAGGAAGTCCACCTCGGTCCGCGGGATCATCACTTCGCGGATCTGCCGGTCGCCCGCCTCGAAGACGTCCTCGACGATCCGGCGCTCCTCCTCGCCGAGCGTCTCGTGGGAGTCGATGAGGTCGCGCAGCTCCTCGTCCGACATCTGCTCGCTGCGGGCGTTGGGATCGCCGCCGAGGAGCCGGACGACGACGTTGGTCGAGGCCGACAGCAGCCAGATGACCGGGCGGGTGAGCTTGGCGATCCGGTCGATCGACGGGCCGAGCGCGAGCGCGAACCCCTCGGCCCGCTGGAGGGCGAGCCGCTTGGGCGTGAGCTCGCCGAGCACCAGGGAGAGGTACGAGATCGCCAGCGTCACCAGCACCAGCGCGACCACGTCCGCGGCCCCGGACGGGAGACCGAGGGCGACCAGTCGCGGGGACAGCTTGCCGGACAGCGTCGCGCCACCGAAGGAGGCGGACAGGAACCCGGCCAGCGTGACGCCGACCTGGACGGCGGCGAGGAAGCGGTTGGGGTCCTCGGCCAGGCGCGCGACGGCCGCACCGCGCTTGCCGCGGTGGGCCAGCGACCGGACCTGGCTCTCGCGCAGGGACACCAGGGCGATCTCGGCCGCCGCGAAGAGGCTGCCGATGAGGACGAAGACGACGACAAGCCCGATGTACGCGAGCGTGCCGTTCACTGTCTATGGCTTTCGTCCATGCAACGAGGATAAGGGTTTGCCGGTGCCGCGCCGACTCGGCAGGGTGACCCCCGTGATGACCCCCGTGACGTTCCCCGACGACGTGCCCGTGCTGTCCGACGGTGTGGTCACGCTCCGCGCCCACACCCCTGCCGACGCCGAGGGTGTGCGGGAGCAGTGCGTCGACCCGGTCAGCATCCGGTGGACGACGGTGCCGCTCCGTTACACGCTCGACGACGCCCTCTCCTTCGTCACGACGCGGGTGCCGGCGGCGTGGGACGAGGGCCACACGGTGTTCGCCGTGGAGGCGACCGACGACACCGGCAGGGCACGGTTCTGCGGCACCGTCGAGCTGCGCGACGAGGGCGGCGACCGGGCCGAGATCGCGTACGGCGCGCACCCCTGGGCCCGTGGGCGCGGGATCATGCACCGGGCGCTGGAGCTGCTGCTGGCCTACGGGTTCGACGAGCTCGGCCTGCGCAGCGTGATCTGGTGGGCGCACCGCGGCAACTGGGCGTCCCGGCGTACGGCGTGGCGGCTCGGCTTCACCTGCGACGGCACCGTCGAGCGCTGGCTGTCCCAGCGGGGCGAGCTGGTGGACGCCTGGGTGGGCGTGCTGCACCCCGACGACGAGCGGGCGCCGCGCACCGACTGGCTCGAGGTCCCGCGGCTGGAGGCCGACGGGCTGGTGCTCCGCGCGCCGCGCCCCTCGGACGCCGAGCGGGTCGTGACGGCCTGCCAGGACGAGCGGACCGCCTACTGGCTGGCCCGGATGCCGTCGCCGTACACGCTGGCCGACGCCCACGACTACCTCGAGTCGCGGATCGAGCAGCAGGCGACCACGGCGGGCCTCACCTGGTTCCTGGCCGACCCGGTGACCGACGACCTCCTCGGCGCCCTGTCCCTGTTCGACCTCAAGCCCGGCCGGGACGCGGAGATGGGCTACTGGACCCATCCGGACGCCCGCGGCAAGGGCGTGATGACGCGGGCCGCGCGCACCGTGCTGCGGCACGCGCTGACCCCCGCGGACCGGGGCGGGATGGGGCTGGTCCGGGTGCAGGTCAGCCACGCGGACGGCAACGACGCGTCCCGGCACGTCATCGAGCAGTGCGGGTTCACGTCCACCGGACGGGAGCGCCGGGCGCTGAGGCTGCGCGACGACCGGCTCGTGGACTGCCTGACCTACGACCTGCTGGCCGAGGAGCTCAGCTGACCCGGACGTCGACGAGCAGGTCGGCGATGACGGCCTCCGCCTCGAGGGCGCGCCGCTCCTCGTCCCGGACCTCGCCGCGGCGCTCGAACGAGCGACCGACGACGAACACCGCCAGGCCGAGGACCGCGAGCCCGGCACCGAGCAGCGTCGGCGCGCGGTAGCCGAGGCCGTCCGCGATCACGACCGCGCCGAGCCAGGCGCCGAGGCCGTTGGCGGTGTTGAGCGCGGAGTGGTTGAGCGCGGCGCCGAGCATCTGGGCGTCGCCCGCGGCGTGCATCAGCCGCAGCTGCAGGTTGATCGCGAGCACCGAGCCCAGGACGCCGACCGCGAAGACCAGGAGCACCGTCGGGACGGCGTACGGCGAGAGCAGGAAGAACGCCACGAGCACCACGATGCTGCCGACGAAGCCCGCGACGACGGTGCGGTTGACGTCCCAGTCGGCCAGCCGGCCCGCCACCCAGGTGCCGATCACCGAACCGACGCCGAACGCGAGCAGGAAGCCCGGGATGGCGCCGCGGGACAGCCCGGTCACGTCGGTGACGATCGGCGCGATGTAGCTGTACATCGCGAACACGCCCCCGAAGCCCACCATCCCGGAGGCCACGGCGAAGAGCACCTGCGGCTTGGTCAGCGCGGTGAGCTCGCCGCGCACCGAGGCGGTGCGGTCGCCCGGGGAGGAGGGCACGAACGCGAGGATCAGCAGCGCGGTGAGCACCGTCACGCCGAGCACCGCCCAGTAGGCGCTGCGCCAGCCCAGGTGCTGACCGAGCCAGGTGCTCGCGGGCACGCCGGCCACGGTCGCGACCGAGAGACCGAGCATCACCGAGGAGACCGCCCGGCCCCGTTGCTGCGGCGGCACGAGCGAGGCGGCGATCAGCGAGGCGACGCCGAAGTAGGCGCCGTGCGGCAGGCCGGCGACGAAGCGGGCGGCCATCACCGGCCAGTAGCCGGTGGCGGTCGCGGTGACCGCGTTGCCGATCCCGAGCGCGAGCACCAGGCCGATGACCAGGGCCCGCTTCGGCAGCCGGGCGGCCAGCGACACGATCACAGGGGCGCCCACGACCACACCGAGCGCGTAGGCGGTGATGATGTGCCCGGTCGTCGGGATCGACTGGTGGATGCCGTCGGCGATGTCGGGCAGCAGGCCCATGGTCACGAACTCGGTGGTCCCGATCGCGAAACCACCGGTGGCCAGCGCGAGCAGGGCCAGGGTCAGGTGTGTCGTGCGGGTGGCGGCAGGCACGGACGGGTTCCTTGATCTGTGGAGGGTGCGTCGGGTTGGGTCGACTTCGACCCTCATGGGGTGCAAAGGTCCAGGCTCCTCGGGTATTCCCTTGAGCGCTACAGAAAACACCGGATCGGGGGCAGGTTTGAGCGACGTCACACCCACGAGGCCCAGCGGCGGCCCGCCGTACTTCGAGCCGGGCCGGGTCGTGCGCTGGCACTACCGCCGGCCCGACTGGCGGCCCGGCGCCGCGGAGACCGTGACGCCGGTCACCGTGGTCCGCGACGACGCCGACGGCCTGGTCGCCTGGCTGCCGGTCGGCACGCCGTACCTCATCCCTCGCCTCGCCGACGGCCGCGACCTCCGGTCCGGCGACCCGCGCACGGCGTTCCTGGAGCCGCGCGTCCAGGGTGAGGACGTCTGGCACAGCTTCGACGTGCTGCGGATCGCGCCCACCGGCCGGCCCTGGTCGACCTGGCTGTGGTTCGAGGAGGGCACCGGTCGGTTCGACGGCTACTACGTGAACCTCGAGGAGCCGCACACCCGTGACGAGGAGGCGGTGTACTCCGGCGACCACGTGCTGGACGTCGAGGTGGAGACCGACCGGACACACCGCCGCAAGGACGTCGACGAGCTCGCCGAGGCCGTGCGGCAGGGTCGCTACACGGCCCAGGAGGCCGCCACGATCGAGGCCGCGGCCGCCGAGGTGGAGGCGGTCGTGGAGGCCTGGGGCTCGCCGTTCTGCGAGGGCTGGGAGTCGTTCCGACCCGACACCGCCTGGCCGGTGCCGAGGCTGCCCGCCGGCGCCACACCTTGACAGTGTCGCTGTCACGGTCGGAGGATCCCAGGCATGCTCGCGCGGACGCACTGGCAGCGACACATCGCCCGGCTCGACCCGGAGACGGCCTACGAGGAGATCTACCGGGTGATGACCACCCTGGAGTTCCCGTGGGACATGAACCAGGCGCTGTCGTTCGCGCTGTTCCGCACCTACGCGGTGCCGTCGATCGGCCGGCTGCTCGACCAGACCGGGGAGTTCGCGCGGGACACCCAGCGCCGGTACGACGACACGGGGCTGCTGCTCGACGAGCCGGCGAGGTCGGGCCTGCACAGCGACCGGGGACGCCGGGCGATCCGCCGGATCAACCAGATGCACGGCGCCTACGACATCTCGGGCGACGACATGCGCTACGTGCTGTCCACCTTCGTGGTGACGCCGAAGCGGTGGATGGACGACTACGGCTGGCGGCGGTTCTCCCCCGCCGAGGTGCGGGCGAGCGTCCTGTACTACCGCGAGCTGGGCCGGCTGATGGGCATCAAGGACATCCCCGAGACCTACGACGCCTTCGAGTCCCTGCACGACGGCTACGAGGCCGCGCACTTCGGCTTCGACGAGGGCGGGCGCCGGGTCGCGGACGCGACGCTGGCCCTGATGCTGACGTTCTACCCGCGCCCGGCCGCCCGGCCGATGGAGGTGTTCAGCCGGGCGCTGATGGACCGGCCGCTGCTCGACGCGTTCGGCTACCGCCCGCCCCCGGCCGCCGTCGTCGCCGCGGCCCGGGCCGGCCTCAAGGCGCGGGCCCGGGCGGAGGCGCTGCTCCCCGCCCGTCGTACGCCCGTGCACTTCGTGGACTCCCCGCGGATGCGGTCCTACCCGGACGGATACGACGTCGACCGGCTCGGGACCTTCCCGCGGGGCTGCCCCGTGGCACACTGACTCACCTCACCTGCAGGCCCGAGGAGGGCGCATGGCGAAGGTCACCCGGGGGTTCGTCGGCCGGCGTCGCCCACAGCAGCCCGGCCGGCTCCCACCCGGCCAGTACGACGTGGGCCGCGACTGGCCGGTGCTCACCGCGGAGATCACCCCGCGCTTCGACCCGGACGACTGGACGATGACCGTCGACGGGCTCGTGGCCCGTCCGACCACCTGGTCGTGGGCGGAGATCCAGGCGCTGCCCGGGTCGGAGTACGCCGGCGACATCCACTGCGTCACGACCTGGTCGAAGTTCGACACCCGCTTCGGCGGGGTCAGCGTCGACGTCCTGCTCGACGCAGCGGGGCCGACCGCCGACGCGGCGTACGTGCTGGCCACCTCGACCACCGGCTACACGACCAACCTCCCGCTGTCCGACGTCACCGACGGCAAGGCCTGGGTGGTCTGGACGTACGACGGGCGGCCGCTGCCGCGCGACCACGGCGGGCCGGTCCGGCTGCTCGTCCCGCACCTGTACTTCTGGAAGAGCGCCAAGTGGGTCACCCGGCTGACGCTGCTCGACCACGACCGGCCCGGGTTCTGGGAGGTCAACGGCTACCACGACCGCGGCGACCCGTGGCTCGAGCAGCGCTACCAGGGGGACTGATGGACGAGCCGACGAGCGCCCCGACCGGCGGCTGGTGCACCGCGGTGGTCCGGGAGGTGCGGCACCCGAACCCGGACGCGGTGCTGCTGCGCCTGGAGGTCGCGGGTCGCACCGACCACCTGCCCGGCCAGCACTACGTGTTCCGGCTGACCGCCGAGGACGGCTACTCCGCGTCCCGGTCCTACTCGGTCGCCTCCTCTCCGGCCGACCCGCTGCTGGAGTTCTACGTGGAGCGGCTCGACGACGGCGAGGTGTCGCCGTACCTCGCCGACGTGGTCGAGCCCGGGGACGAGCTCGAGCTGCGCGGCCCGATCGGCGGGTGGTTCGTCTGGGACGGCTCCCGCCCCGCGGTCGGGGTGGCCGGCGGCACCGGGCTGGTGCCGCTGGTCGCGATGCTGCGGCACGCCCGCGACCTCGGCCGGCCCGACCTGCTCAACGTCGTGGTCTCGGCCCGCACCCTCGCGGAGCTGCCCTACGCCGACGAGCTCGACGGCCAGACGGTGCTGCTCACCCGCGAGGAGCACGACGGGCGCGCGGCCGCCCGGCTGGCCGCGACGGACCTGGCCCCGGTGCTCGACCGGACACCCGGCGCGACGGTCTACGTGTGCGGGTCGGCCGGGTTCGCGGCGTCGGCCGGCGACCTGCTCATGGACCTCGGCGTGTCGGCGGACGCGGTGCGCGTGGAGCGGTTCGGCCCGACCGGCTGAGCGCAGGAGGGCCCCGCCCGGACGACCGGACGGGGCCTCGCAGGCGTGATCGCTGTCAGGCGCGGCGGAGTGCCGCCAGCGTGTCGTTGAGCGTCTTCGACGGGCGCATCACCGCGTCGGCGAGCTCGTCGTCGGGCCGGTAGTAGCCCCCGATGTCCGCGGGCGAGCCCTGCACGGCCAGCAGCTCCTCGTTGATCGCGTCCTCGTGACCGCGCAGCGCCTTGGCGACCTCCGCGAACGCCGACGCGAGCTCCGCGTCGTCGCCCTGGGAGGCCAGCTCCTCGGCCCAGAACAGCGCGAGGTAGAAGTGGCTGCCGCGGTTGTCGATCTCGCCGACCTTGCGGCTCGGGGACTTGTTCTCGTTGAGGAACGTCCCGGTCGCCCGGTCCAGCGTCGCGGCCAGGATCCGGGCCCGCGCGTTGTCGGTGGTCTCGCCGAGGTGCGCGAAGCTCGCCGCCAGCGCCAGGAACTCGCCGAGGCTGTCCCAGCGCAGGTGGTTCTCCCGGACCAGCTGCTGCACGTGCTTGGGTGCCGACCCGCCGGCGCCGGTCTCGAACAGCCCGCCGCCGTTGATCAGCGGGACGACCGACAGCATCTTGGCCGAGGTGCCGAGCTCCAGGATCGGGAACAGGTCGGTGAGGTAGTCCCGCAGCACGTTGCCGGTCACCGAGATGGTGTCCTGGCCCTTGCGGATCCGCTCGAGGCTGACCGCGATCGCGTCGACCGGGGACTTGATGGAGATGTCGAGGCCCTCGGTGTCGTGCTCGGGAAGGTAGTCCTCGACCTTGGCGATCAGGTTCGCGTCGTGCGCGCGGCCGGCGTCGAGCCAGAAGATCGCCGGGTCACCGGTGGCCCGGGCCCGGGTGACGGCCAGCTTGACCCAGTCGCGGACCGGCACGTCCTTGGTCTGGCACATCCGCCAGATGTCGCCGGCGCTGACCGCGTGCTCCAGCAGCGCCTCGCCGGACTCGTCGACGACCCGGACGGTGCCGGTGGTGGGGATCTCGAAGGTCTTGTCGTGGGAGCCGTACTCCTCCGCGGCTTGCGCCATCAGGCCGACGTTCGGCACCGAGCCCATGGTGGCCGGGTCGTAGGCGCCGTTGGCCCGGCAGTCGTCGATCACGACCTGGTAGATGCCCGCGTACGACGAGTCGGGGATCACCGCGAGCGTGTCGGCCTCCTTGCCGTCGGGGCCCCACATGTGCCCGCTGGTGCGGATCATCGCCGGCATCGAGGCGTCGACGATCACGTCGCTCGGCACGTGCAGGTTGGTGATGCCCTTGTCGGAGTCGACCATCGCCAGGGCCGGACCCTCGGCGATC
>DASTGV010000159.1:0-3161 GCA_035718765.1 Nocardioidaceae bacterium | reverse complement strand
CACCGGAGACGGTGACGTCGTTCTTGGAGCCCTGGAGGACCAGCGTCCAGACCCGGCCCTTCCAGTCGCCGTTGCCGTCGCGGCGGGTGACCTGGATGCCCTGCAGGGTGCCGACGGCGGGGTACGCGCGCTCGATCTTCGCGGCGCCGAGCTCAGTGGTCCACGCGTGCACCGGGTTGCCGTCGTAGTCGTCGTAGGGGTCGGCCTTGGCCGCGAGGTACGGCACGCTCCCGGCCGACGTCCAGCCGCCGCTGCTCGACGAGAACTGCGTGAAGGCCGGCTGCCCGTCGTAGGTCAGGATCTGGTTCGCGGTCGCGGTGACCGCGGCGTTGCTGCGCGGGTCCTCGGCGCCCGCTCCGCCGTACACCTGGCAGTACGACGTGTCGCAGATCTGGTAGTACCGGGTCGGGAACTGGCCGCGCGACCACGTGGCGTACGTGCGGGCGGCCACCGCCTGGGCCTTGACCGCCTCGGGCTGCCAGGACGCCGGCATCTCGCGCGGGATCACGCCGCGCACGTAGTCGTCCATCGACAGCACGTTCACGGTGTCCCGGGCCCGCCCGCCCTTGACCGGCGACGCCGAGCGCAGCGCGCCGCGGTACGTGCGCGCGCCGGACGGGGTGAACAGCGTCATCAGGCCTGGGGCACCGAACTGCCCGTCCCCGACGAGGGCCGCGCGGCCGCCCGGCCGCCACCGGTGCCAGGAGCCGGTCAGGTAGTCGACGACGCTCTTGTTGCCCGTGCCGACCGCGACCCGCCAGCGCTTCACGCCGCGCGGGCTGGGGAGCGTGTACGTCTTCCCCGCGCCGATGTCGGTGAGCCGCAGGCCGGGCATCGCCGCCACGACGACGTCGGAGCTGGTGTCGGCGCTGATCAGCACCCGCACCTTGCCGGTGACCTGCGACCAGGTCGTGCTCGGGTAGTAGAAGTCGATGATCTGCCTGTAGGTCAGGCCCTGCTTGGCGGCCCCCTGCGCGCCGTACTGGGACATCCCGTGCCCGTGCCCGAAGCCGTGCCCGCTGAGCATGACGGTCCGCGCGACGGCGTACGACTGGTTCACCTCCACGGCCCCGGCCGGCGGCGCGAGGACGACGACGAGCCCGGCGGCGACGCCGGACGCGAGCGCGCGCCTGCCTGAGTTCATCCGGTGTCCCTCCCAAGACGAGCCGTGACGAAGGTGCAGGACGAGCCTGCTGTGACAGCAGAGTATGTCGTGAACAGTGGGGCGCGGAACCCGATCGAGACATCCTTGTGAACTACACCGATGTAGTTCGAATCCCTTGTGCCGCAAGGGATTCGGGCCTCGCAGGTAGCGTGGCCGCATGGAGCTCCTGGTGCTGTTGCTGGTCATCGGCGGGGTCGTCCTCGTCACGCAGTCGGTGTCGCGCCGCAACCGCCAGCGCGCCCTCGAGGCCCGTCGGTCCGCCGACCTCGAGGCGGTCCGCAAGGTGACCGACGAGGACGTCACCCGCTTCGGCGAGGAGCTGCAACGCCTCGACGGCGAGCTGCTGACCACCGAGCTCGACGAGGCCACCCGGCAGGACTACCAGCGGGCGCTCGACTCGTACGAGGCCGCGAAGGAGTCCCTGTCCCGGGCCACCGCCTCCGAGGACATCAAGCACGTCACCGAGGCGCTCGAGGACGGCCGCTACGCCGTGGCCTGCGTCAAGGCACGCACCTCCGGGCAGCCGCTGCCGGTGCGCCGCCCGCCGTGCTTCTTCAACCCGGCCCACGGTCCCTCCACGACCGACGTCGACTGGGCGCCGCCCGGCGGCCAGCAGCGGCAGATCCCGGTGTGCGCCGCCGACGCCGACCGGATCTCCCAGGGCGCCGAGCCGGACATCCGCACCGTCCAGCAGGGCGTCGGCCGGGTGCCCTACTGGCAGGGCGGCCCCGCCTACTCCCCCTGGGCCTCGGGCTACTTCGGCGGCTACGCGACCTCCGGACTGCTGCCCGGCTTCCTGCTCGGCACCATGCTGTCGCCGGGCTGGGACGGGTTCGGCGGGGACGGCTTCGACAGCGGGTACGACGACGGCGGCTCGTACGACGGAGGGGGCGACGGCGGCGACGGAGGTGACGGGGGTGACGGCGGCGGCTTCGGCGACGGTGGAGGCGACGCGGGCGGCGACGGCGGCGGCTTCGACTTCGGCGGCGACGGCGGCGGGTTCGACTTCGGCGGCGGTGACTTCGGGGACTTCTGACCCGGCTCGACGGGACTGAGACCTGGGGGGACGGTGCCGCCGGGGTGAGCCTGTGCCAACGGTCCCTGCCCCGGGGTCGGTGAGGAGTCGCATCCGCACTCGCTTCGCTCTGACGGATGCGACGCCTCACCGACTCTTCAGGACTACGTCCTGAACACGTGCAGGCGTCGGGCGGCCTCGGCGACGGAGCCGCTCATCGACGGGTACACCGTGAAAGCGTGCGCGAGCTGGTCGGCGGTGAGGTTCTGCGCCACCGCGATCGCGACCGGGTGGATCAGCTCCGAGGCCCGCGGACCGACCACCACGCCGCCGACGACGATCCCGGTGCCGGGGCGGGCGAAGAGCTTCACGAAGCCGTCACGGACGCCCTGCATCTTCGCGCGCGCGTTGCCCGACAGCGGCAGGGTCACGCACTCGGCCTCGATCTCGCCGGCGTCGACGGCCTTCTGCGACCAGCCGACCGTGGCGATCTCGGGGGCGGTGAACACGTTCGACGACACGCTCCGCAGGTCCAGCGGCGCGACCGCGTCACCCAGGAAGTGCCACATGGCGATCCGGCCCTGCATCGCCGCGACGGAGGCGAGCATCAGCACGCCGGTGCAGTCGCCGGCGGCGTACACGCCGCGGGCGGACGTCCGCGACACCCGGTCGACGCCGACGAAGCCGCCGTCCTTGAGGGTGACGCCGGACTCCTCGAGGCCGATCCCCGCGGTGTTCGGGACCGAGCCGAGCGCGAGCAGGCAGTGCGAGCCCTCGACGGTCCGCCCGTCGGTCAGCGTGACCGTGACCGTGTCGCCGGAGCGGGACACCGACTGCATCCGCGACTTCGACAGCACGGTCATGCCGCGGCGGGTGAACACGCCCTCCAGCACCTCCGCGGCGTCCGCGTCCTCGCCGGGGAGCACCCGGTCGCGCGACGACACCAGCGTCACCGCCGAGCCGAGCGCCTGGTACGCCCCG
>DASTGV010000158.1:0-2524 GCA_035718765.1 Nocardioidaceae bacterium | reverse complement strand
CGGTGCCTTGGTGCCGGCGGCCCAGCTGGGCGGCCAGACCGCGGCCGGCGTACCCGTCATCGGCAAGCCCGACCAGCTCCTGCACGCCGTCGAGATCGCGGAGGCCGACGTCATCTTCATGGCCGGCGGAGCGCTCGACTCCTCCACCCAGCTGCGCCGGATCGCCTGGCAGCTCGAGGAGCGCGACGTCCAGGTCGTGGTCGCCCCGAGCATCACCGACGTCTCGGCGGAGCGGGTCCGGGTCCGGCCCGTCGGCGGGCTGCCGCTCATGCACATCGCCAAGCCTCGCGCCGTACACGCGTCGCGGGCGGGCAAGCGGTGCTTCGACATCGTCGGGGCGGTGGTCCTGTTGGGTCTCCTCGCGCCGGTGTTCGTCTTCTCGGCGATCTGGATCAAGCTCAACGACGGCGGCCCGGTGCTGTTCACGCAGGAGCGGGCGGGGCGCGGCGGCTCGACCTTCCGCTGCCTGAAGCTCCGCTCGATGGTCGTCGACGCCGAGCAGCTGCTGGCCGAGCTGCACGCCCTGACCGGTCACCGCGACGGGCTGTTCAAGATGCCGGACGACCCGCGGATCACCCGACCGGGCCGCTGGCTGCGCCGCTTCTCCATCGACGAGCTGCCCCAGCTGGTCAACGTGCTGCGCGGCGAGATGAGCCTGGTCGGCCCCCGGCCGCCGCTGTCGTCCGAGGTCGACCGGTACGCCGACGACGTGCACCGCCGGCTGCTCGTGCGTCCCGGGCTGACCGGGCTGTGGCAGGTGTCGGGGCGGTCCGGGCTCAGCTGGGACGAGTCGGTGCGCCTGGACCTCTACTACGTCGACAACTGGTCGATGACCTCGGACCTGGTGATCATCGCCAAGACCGTGCGCGCGGTCGTGGGCTCCTCCGGGGCCTACTGAGTTTGACCTGTGGGGCCTGCGGGAAACGGCTGCCATGGTCCGTCTCCGCAAGGTCAGCCCGAGCTCGAAGGGCTGGACGCGCCGCCGCGCCGGCAAGGGGTTCACCTACGTCGACGACGAGGGCACCCGGGTGCCCGCCGACGAGGTCGAGCGGATCAGGTCGCTGGCGATCCCGCCGGCGTGGGAGGACGTCTGGATCTGCCCGCTGCCCAACGGCCACATCCAGGCCACCGGGACCGACGCGGCAGGCCGGCGGCAGTACCTCTACCACTCGGACTGGCGGACCCGGCGCGACCAGCAGAAGTTCGACCGGGTCCTGAGCATCGGCAAGGAGCTGGCCAAGACCCGCGCCTCCGTCGCCGAGCACCTCGCCCTCGACGGGATGCCGCTCGAGCGGGCCGCCGCGACCGCCGTACGCCTCCTGGACCTCGGCTACTTCCGGATCGGCTCGGACGCCTACGCCGACGAGAACGGCTCGTTCGGGCTCACCACGCTGGAGCGGCGGCACGTCCGGCGTGACGGTGGCCGGCTGGTCTTCTCGTTCGTCGGGAAGTCGGGGGTCGAGCACGAGATCGAGATCGACGACGCGCTGTCCGTGGCGTCGGTGGAGACGATGCGCCGGCGTCGGAGCAAGGACGAGCGGCTGATGGCCTACAAGGAGCTGCGGCGCTGGGCGGCCCTGGACGCCGGCCGCGTGAACGACTACCTGCGCGAGTCCACCGGCGGCGACATGACCGCCAAGGACTTCCGGACCTGGCACGCGACCGTGCTGGCCGCCGCCGCGCTCGCCGAGAGCGACGAGCCGGGGGACACCAAGGCCTCCCGCGCCCGCGCGGTCCGGCAGGCCATGGTCGAGGTCTCGGAGTACCTCGGCAACACCCCGGCCATCGCGAAGGCGTCGTACGTCGACCCGCGGGTCGTCGACCTGTACGAAGGAGGCACGACCATCGCCTCCGCCGTACGACGGAGGTACGGATCGCCGGAGGAGCGGCAGGCCGGTCTCGAGCGGGCCGTGCTGCGGATGCTCCGGTCCGGCTGAGAGGAGGAGGGGTCATGGAGGTCACCGCCGTCGAGGGGGACATCACCACCCAGCACGTGGACGCGATCGTCAACGCGGCCAACCGGTCGATGCGCGGCGGAGGCGGGGTGGACGGCGCGATCCACGCGGCGGCCGGACCCGGGCTGCTGCGGGAGTGCCGCGAACGCTTCCCGCACGGGCTGGCCACCGGCGAGGCCGGCTGGACCACCGGGCACGACCTGCCGGCCCGCTGGGTGATCCACGTCGTGGGCCCGAACCGGAACGCCGGCGAGACCGACCGCGGCCTGCTGGTGTCCTGCTACGCGAACGCACTGGCGGTGGCCGATGAGCTCGGCGTCGACTCCCTGGCCGTGCCGCTGGTGTCCGCCGGTGTGTACGGCTGGCCGCTCGACGACGCGGTCGCGGCCTGCGTCGACACGCTGCGCGAGACCCCGACCCGGGTCACCTCGGCGGTCGTGGTCGCGTTCGGCCGGTCGACGTACGAGACCGTGGTTCGTCGCCTGGAGAAGGCCTGATCCCGTCCACAATTCCTGCCTGTAAAGGAATATGCACAAGAACCTTTAACCGATGCCGGGTTTGTCCGAATG
>DASTGV010000157.1:0-9634 GCA_035718765.1 Nocardioidaceae bacterium | reverse complement strand
GGCTGGTGGCGCACGTGCCGGGTGCCGGCCTGGTCCGCGACGGGACGCGGCTGCTGGTCCTCTGCCTCCCCGCCCTGGCCTGCGCCTGCGCCGCCGGAGCCGAGGTGGTCCTGGACCGGGCCCCGCGGGGGCTGCCGCGGCTGGCCGCCGGAGTCGCCGCGGTGCTGCTGCCGGTGGCTCTGATGCCGGACGCCGCGAACGGGGTCGCGGGGCGGCTGCGTCCGGTGGCCTACCCGGCGTCGTACGCCCGGCTGGCCTCGGCCCTCGCGGGCACGGCCGAGACCGGCGGGGACGTGCTCTTCCTCCCGTTCACGTCGTACCGGGCTCCGGCGTGGAACGGCCGTCGGAGCGTGCTGGACCCGGCCACCCGCTACCAGCCGCGTGACTACGTGGCGAGCGACGACCTGGTCGTGGACGGGCGGACGGTGGCTGGGGAGGACCCGCGCGGAGCCGTCGTACGCCGGGCACTGGCGCAGCGCACGCCGGCCGCGCGGGCCGACGCCCTCTCCCGCGGCGGGATCGGGCTCGTCGTCCTCGACCGTGCGTCGCCCGCAGCGGCGCCGGACATCGCCGACGACCGGAGGGTCCGGGCGGGCTCGCTCACGCTGCTCGCCCTCCCGTCCGCGACCCCGCGTGAGGTGCCGCCGGGGTGGGTCGTGGCGATGACGGGGGCCTGGCTCGCCTACCTCGGCCTCGTGGTGACGTACGTCGCACGTCGGGTTCGTCACGGTGTGCGCGGAAGGCGCTGAACGCGGCTTACCGGCTGGTACAGTCCCTGCGAACCTAGGGAGGGTCGTCAGTGGGAACTGTCATCGGAACGATCGCCAGCCTCATCGTGGGCGGTGCGGTCGCCACGGTCACCGTGGTGGGCGTGGTGAACTCGCAGACGGGCGCGGACGGCGCCTCGGAGGCGAACGTCAACCAGCCCGTCGTGGCCTACGGTTCCACCAACAACTGACCCTCGTACTCGCTCTCGTCCTCGTCCTCCTCGGGATCCTGGCTGTCGATCGGCACGCCACGCAGCGCTGAGGCGATGACATGGGCGAACGACACCTGAGCGTGCCCCCACGTGAAGAGCCGGCTCATCTCGGCCGCACCGTCCGCCAGCGCCTCCCGGCGGGTCCGGTTGCGCAGCAGCTCCCCGAGCAACCGCGTCAGCTGGTCGGGGTCGTCGACCAGCAGTCCGGACCGTCCGTCGGCGATCGACTCGCGCGTCCCGCCGGCGGACCGGTAGGCGACCGTGGGCGTCCGGTGCCGGCCGGCCTCGCCGATGACGAGCCCCCAGCCCTCCTTGAGCGACGGCAGCGCCATCACCCAGGCCGCCTCGAAGACCTCGTTCTTGCGGACCTCGTCGACGTGACCCTCGAACACGACCGTGTCACCCGCGCCCACGGTCTCGGCGTACTCGTGCAGCGTGCCCTCCCACCAGCCGCTGCCGACGACGTGCAGCCGCAGTCCCGGGAACTCCTCGCGCAGCGCGACCACCGCGTCCACCGCGTGCTCGACCTGCTTGTGCGGGACCAGCCGGCCGACCGTGCAGACCATCGGCGTGCACGACTTCGTCGCCCCCGTCGGTACGACGGGGTCGGTGCCGTTGTGCACGACCGCCACCCGCGGGCCGGTCACACCGATGCCGCGCAGCTCTGCACGCGTCGCGCGCGACACCGCGACGTACTGGCAGGAGCGGTACAGGCGGGGGGCGAGCCGCCGCTCGATCCACCAGCCCACGCGGCCGGCGAGGCCGGGGTAGACGACCGGCCACTGCTCGCGGTGCACGTGGTGCACGAGCACAACCACCGGCTTGCGTGTCACCAGCCGGGAGAAGAACGGCATGCCGTTCTGCACGTCGACGACCACGTCGACCCGTCCGAACCGGCGGCGCAGCAGCGACAGGAGTCCCTGCAGGTAGACCGTCGTCTTCGAGCCCCGGCGCACGAAGCGAACCCCGTCGACCGTCTCCGTGGGGGACGCTCCCGCGTAGGCCGCGCAGAAGACGGTCACCCGGCAGCCCCGCTCGACGAGCCCGCGCGCCATCTTCTCGAGGTACCGCTCGGCTCCGCCGCCCTCGGGGTTGTGCGTGTCGCGCCAGCTGAGGAAGACGACGTGGCGTCCGGCGAGCAGGTCGAGGTCGTGCATCGCGCACACGCTAGTAGGGTCGCCGCGTGCTGAGCCGGACCGACCCCCGGGTCCGCCCTTGGCGGGCGGACCTCCGGCGCTCCGTGCGGCTGTTCGGTGACTTCCGGGTCGAGCAGACCGACCCGGCCCGCTTCTACGGCGCGCTCGCCGAGGACTCCGTGGCACAGCTGTCCCAGTACGTCTCCCTCGACGGGGCGGTGCTGCTCGACGTCGGTGGGGGGCCCGGCTACTTCCGGGACGCGTTCCAGCGGGCGGGGGCGACGTACTTCGCCCTCGACGCCGACGTCGGCGAGCTCGCGGGTCTGGGCGAGATCGCTGCCGGCACCGTGGTGGGCAGCGGGATGTGCCTGCCGTTCGCGGACGCCTCGGTCGACGTCTGCTACTCCTCCAACGTCCTCGAGCACGTCCCCGACCCGTGGCTGATGGCCGACGAGATGCTGCGGGTCACCAGGCCCGGCGGCATCGTGTTCGTGAGCTACACCGTGTGGCACGGTCCCTGGGGCGGTCACGAGACGTCCCCCTGGCACTACCTCGGTGGGATGCGCGCGCGGCGCCGCTACCGGCGCACGCACGGGCACGAGCCGAAGAACAGGTTCGGGGAGTCGCTCTACGCCGTCACGGTGCGTGACGGTGTCGCGTGGGCGGGGCGGCAGAGCGCTGGCGAGGTGCTCGCCGTGATGCCGCGGTACAACCCGCGCTGGAGCCACTGGCTGAGCCGCGTGCCGGCCCTCCGGGAGCTGGTCACGTGGAACCTCGTCGTCGTCCTGCGGAAACGATGAGCGCGCTGCCTCCCACCGGACGCCGTACCCCGGCGGTCACCGGTGTCCGCCTGGCTGCCGTGTGCGTGCTCCTGGTCGGGCTCGCGCTCGTGCAGGACCCGGGGTTCCTGGTGCCGGACACGAAGTTCGACCTGGTCCTCGACCCCGCCCACTTCCTCGGCCGCTCGCTCCACCTCTGGGACGCCGACGGGGCGTTCGGGCGGGTGCAGAACCAGGCCTACGGCTACCTGTGGCCGATGGGTCCGTTCTTCCTCCTGGGCCACGTCGTCGACGTGCCCGGCTGGGTGGTGCAGCGGCTCTGGCTGGGTCTGCTGCTGTGCACGTCCTTCCTCGGCAGCGCCCGCGTGAGCCGCGCGCTCGGTGTCCGGTCCGACGTGGCGTGCATCCTGGCCGGTCTCGCCTACGCCCTCTCGCCGCGGATGCTCAGCACCCTCGGGCCGATCTCCATCGAGGCCTGGCCGAGCGCGCTGGCCCCGTGGGTGCTGCTGCCTCTGGTGCGCGGCTCGGTGACGGGCTCCCCGCGCCGTGCCGCGGCGCTCTCCGCGCTGGCGGTGGCCATGGTCGGCGGTGTCAACGCGGCGGCCACCTTCGCCGTGCTGCCGCTCGGTGTCGTGTTCCTGCTCACCCGCACGCGCGGCCCGCGCCGACGCGCGCTGATGCTGTGGTGGCCGCTGTTCACGGCCCTCGGCACCCTCTGGTGGCTGGTCCCGCTGTTCCTCCTGGGCTCCTACAGCCCGCCGTTCCTCGACTACATCGAGTCGGCCTCGATCACGACCTTCCCCACGACGCTGTTCGACGCGGTCCGCGGCACCTCCCACTGGGTGCCCTACATCGACTCCGGCTGGCGGGCCGGCAACGACCTGATCACCCGCTTCTACCTGCCGCTCAACAGCGGCGTGGTGCTGATGCTGGGGTTCGTGGGGCTCATGCACCCGCGCAACCCGCATCGTCAGTTCCTGGCGCTGTCGGTCCTGCTCGGCCTGCTGATGGTGACGATGGGACATCTCGGGAACGTGCACGGGTGGTTCGCCTCGGACGTGCACGGCCTGCTCGACGGGGCCCTGGCGCCGCTGCGCAACGTGCACAAGTTCGACCCGGTGGTGCGGCTCCCGCTCGTCGTCGGGCTGGCCTGGCTGATGGAGGAGAGCGCGGGCCGCCTGGCCATCGCCCGGCGGTCCCGTCGCGGCGAGGGGTCGTGGCCGCGCACGCTCGTCGCGGCCAACCACGCAGCGGTCCTCGCGCTCGCCGTCGCTGTTCTCGCCGGGGCCGCGGCGCCCGCCCTCGCCGGCCGGCTCACGCCCGGCGGGGCGACGCTGGCGGTGCCGGACTACTGGCGCGACGCCGCCCGGTGGCTGGCGCGGTCGTCCGGGCCCGACGTCGCCCTCCTGGTCCCGGGGTCGAGCGGCAGCTACGTGTGGGGGTCGCCGCGCGACGAGCCGCTCCAGTCGCTGGCGCGCTCCCGGTGGGCGGTCCGCGACGGCATCCCGCTCACCCCACCGGGCAACATCAGGATGCTCGATGCGATCGAGTCCCGGCTGGGCCAGGGCGCGGGCTCGCCCGGACTCGCCGACTACCTGCGCCGGGCCGGCGTCCGCTACCTCGTCGTGCGCAACGACCTCGTCCACGGCGACGACGTCCCCGACCCCGTGCTGGTGCACCAGGCGCTCAGCCGGACTCCCGGCGTGCGGCTGGTGCGGGCCTTCGGCCCGGAGGTCGGTGGTGATGCCCACCTCCGGCGCGGTGACGCCCGGGTCCTGGTCAACGACGGCTGGCAGGCCCGCCACCCTGCGGTGGAGGTGTACGAGGTGCCCGGTCCGGCGGCCACCGCCGTCACCACCACGGAGGCGCCGGTGGTGGTCGGTGGCCCGGAGGACCTGCTCGACCTCGCCGACCTCGGGCTCCTCGGCGACCAGCCGACCCGGCTCGCGGTGGACGGCGGGCGTACGACGGACGCCGGCGCTCCGCTCGTCCTGACCGACGGCCTCAGGGCCCGGGAACAGTTCTTCGGCCGGATCCACGACGCCACCTCCGCCGTGCTGACGCCGGGAGATATCCGTCGGTCCGGCAACCCCACCCGCGACTACACGCTCGGCGAGGGCGACCGCTGGTCCACGACGGTCCGGCTCGGGGGCGTCCGGTCGGTCTCGGCGTCGTCGTCGATGTCGGACGCCGGTGCGCTCGGCGGCGCGGTGCCCGGCGACCTCCCGTTCGCCGCCCTGGACGGGTCGGCCGACACGGCCTGGGTCTCCGGCCGCGGCCAGGACGAGCCCGGCTGGTGGCGGGTCGGCCTGGAGAGGGCGACGGAGGTCGCCGCGGTCCGCCTGGTCGGGGGCGCGAACGCGCCGGACGCCCAGGAGGTCCGGGTCCGCACCGCCCGAGGGGCGAGCCGGGCGACCCCGCTCGGGCCCGGCGAGCAGCGCTCGGTGCGCGTGCCCGCCGGCAGCACCACCTGGGTGCGGGTGGAGGACGCCTCCGGCGGCCGCCCGCAGGTCTCCCTCGCCGAGGTGTCGGTCCCCGGCGTCGAGGCGACCCGGTCCCTGGTGCTGCCCCGCCTGCCGCACGGCTCCCCGGCTCCCGACGCCGTGGTCCTGCGCGCGGCCCGCGACGCACGCACCGGCTGCGCGCAGGTGGGCGTGGACGTGCGCTGCGTGCCCGGCCGCGACCGGCCGAGCGAGGAGACGTCGGGCATGAGCCGGGTCGTGCGGCTGCCCGCGTCCGCGACCTACGAGCCCACGCTGTCCGTCGTACCCAGGCCGGGGGAGGCTCTCGAAACGTTGCTCGAGCGGCGCCAGCCGTTCCAGGTGACGGCGTCCTCCCGGGCCGTCGACGACGTGCGGGCCTCGGCCTACGCCGCGGTCGACGGCGACCCGGGCACCACGTGGACCGCGGCCGTGGGCGACCTGCGCCCGAGCCTCGACCTCCGGTGGCTGGGCAAGCGGAGCGTGCGCGGCCTGGCCCTGTCGGTGGACCGCGACGCCGCCGCGAGGCGTCCGGACAGGGTGGTGCTGAGCTGGCCCGGAGGACGTCGCACCGTCCGCCTCGACGCACGGGGCCGCGCGCGCTTCGCGCCGATCAGGACCGACCGGCTCACCCTGCGCGTGGACACCGCGGAGGAGGTCTCCAGCCTGGGCTTCGACCGGGTCGTCGCGCCGGTCGGCGTGGGGGTCAGCGAGGTCCGCCTGCGGGGCGTGCCGTACTTCCCGGCCGGCCTGCCCAGCACCCCGGTGCGCTACCCGTGCGGCACCGGTCCGGACGTCACGGTCGACGGGCACCGGCGGCCGACCTCCGTGACCGCCCTGCCCGCCGACCTGGTCGCGATGCGGCCGGTCGCGGCGCGGGTGTGCGGCCACCGCACCGTGGACCTCCACGCGGGGGAGAACGCCGTCGACGTGGCGAGCTCCGCGGCGTTCGCCCCGGCCTCCCTGGTCCTGCGGCGCCCCGGGGACACGGGGCTGCCGGTGAGCGCCGCGGCCACCTCTGCGGCGGCCCTGAAGGCCATGTCACCGGAGCGGCGGACGGTGCGGGTGCCGACCGGGGACCGGCTGCTCAGCCTGCGCGAGAACGTGAACCCCGGGTGGCGGGCCGAGCTCGCGGGTCACGCCCTCCGGCCGGTCACCGTGGACGGGTGGCAGCAGGGCTTCGAGCTGACCGGCCGGGCCGGGACGCTGCGGGAGTCGTACGCCCCCGACGGCACCTACCGGGTCGGCCTGGGCGTCGGCCTGGTCCTGCTGGTCGCGCTCGTCGCCCTCGCTGCGGTGCCGGGACGCCGCTGGCCGGGGAGCGCTCTGCCGCCGCTGCGTGCCCGCGAGCTCCGGTCCGGCGTCATGCTCGGCGTCGCGGTCCTCGGTGCGGGCCTCCTCGCCGGCTGGGGCGGGGTGCTCGTCGCGCTGCCTGCCGCAGCCCTGGCCCTGCTGCTGCGACGGTTCGTGCCGGAGGTCTCCTGGTGGGGGCTGGGGGGCGCGTGCCTGGTGGCCTCCCTGGCCTACGTGCTGAGGCCCTGGGGCAGCCCGTCGGGGTGGGCCGGGAACCTGACGTGGCCGCACTACCTGGTGCTGGTCTCCGTGGTGGGGACGCTGGTGCTCTCGTCGGAGTGGTCGCCGAGACGACCACGGGTGCGCAGCCGCATCGCGGGCAGCTCCACCAACCGGTAGACCACCTCGGCGGCCGCGACGCTCAACACCACCGTGAGCAGCCAGATCTGCCAGCCGTGCCCCTGGAAGAGGTCGTAGCCGGTCAGCCACATCACCAGGTGGAGCAGCGGCAGGTGCAGGCAGAAGATGCCGTAGGAGATCTGTCCCAGGTGCCGCAGCGGCGCCCACGAGAACACGGTGGCGAAGAGCCCGCCCGTCCCGAAGACACCGGGCAGCACCAGGAACAGGCCGACCGCGGCGTACAGCAGGTTCTTGGTCAGCGACTGCCCGGGGGTCGGCGCGGCCAGCATGGACGGTCCCGCCAGCGGGGTGGCGGCGACGAGCATCAGCCCGCCGGCCAGCGCCCAGCAGCTGCCCGGCAGCGCGCCCAGCCCTTGGAGGGCGCGCCGCACCCGGCCGGGCGGCTCGGGCCCGTCGTGCAGCACCCGGGCCAGCGCGAGGCCGATGCCGACCGCGAACCAGAGGGCGTACGACGGCAGCCACTGCATCGGCGAGCCCGGCACGTGCCCGTCGAGGCGCTCACCGACGAGGAGGTGCCAGACGACGGTCAGGGCGCCCATCGCGACCAGCACGGCGGCCACCCGCCTCGGCGCCAGCCGACGGGTCCGCCCGGTCGCCACCAGCATCAGCGCGGGCAGCACGACGTAGAAGCTGACCTCGACGGCCAGGCTCCACATCTGCGTCAGCCCCTGCGGGAGCCTGGCGTGCACGTAGACGTCCCCGAGCAGCAACGTGGTGAGCCAGTCGCCGGGGGTGGCGCCCTCGTTGCCGTCGACCAGCAGGAACACCGCGACCACCGTCAGTGCGTAGACCGGGAAGATGCGCAGGAACCGCTTCCAGAGGTACGGCGCGACGCGTGGAGGTGCCGCGTGCCGGTGCGACCGGGCGAGGTAGGGGTAGGAGAGCAGGAACCCCGAGAGCACGAAGAAGATCGCCACGCCCACGTCGAGCCGGGCCAGTAACGTCCCCCAGGCGCCGTGCCGGGTGTACTCACCGCCCCAGAACGCCGCGTGCGTGGTGAGCACCGCGAGCGCCCCCACGGCCCGCATCGTGTCGAGGACGGGGAAGCGCGGCGTGACCGCGGCCTGGCCCACGGGGGTCAGGGTGCTCATCAGGGTCCTTCCGGCGGGACGGGGTCGCCGACCTCGATCGTGTCGACGCACAGTGTGACGCCGTCTGCGAGACCGCTGACGGAGACGGTGTCGAAGCGGCCGTCCGCCCGGACGTAGAGGCTGTGCAGACCCTTGCGAACGACCGTGGCCCGGCGCGAGTCGCCGGCCGTCACCACGACGGGTGAGTCGGAGGAGGAGAGGTAGCCGATGCGCAGCCACCACTGCCAGTCGAAGGTGCGCCCGGTCAGGGCGATGTCGCGCCCTTCGGCACGGACCTTCCACCCGCACCCGTCCTGCGGACCCGGCCGGGACCGGACCCCGGTCCGGATGCTCGCGGGGACCAGGTTGCCCGCGCCGTCGATGACCTGCAGCCGGTCGCTGGTCGTCGGGAAGGACACGCGCCGCTGCAGCAGGCTGGTGAACCGACGGGAGTCGTTGTCGGGCTTGGTGTAGTCCGGCATCACGTCCCCGGGGAGCGTCTGTGCGGCGAGGGCGGGTACCCGCTCGCTGCCGGCCAGCGCGGCCTGCAGGTTCTTCACGTAGGCGCGACCCGCGTTGTCGTGGTGCCAGTAGCCGACGTAGCTCGCGGAGCTCAGCAGGCCGCCGACCGCGACCAGGGCGACCGCGAGGGGGGCGACGCCGGGGTGCAGCCGCACGGTCAGGAGAGGAGCCGGGCGGGGCCGGGAGGAGTCGGGTGCACCCTGCAGCTCGAGGAACACCAGGCCCACGGTGAGGGCGAGCACGCACACCACGTCGGTGAGGTAGCGGTACTCCAACCCCGCGAACCGCCCGTACAGCTGGCCGCGGCTGGTGGCCAGGAGGACGAAGAGCGCCAGGCTGTACGTCGCCAGCAGCGCCCATCCGCGCCCGGCCCGCGCCCGTCGCAGGACGCTGTAGAGCACGACCAGCACCACGAGCACCCAGGACAGGTGCACGGTCCACACCGGTGGGGAGCCGAGCACGATCGGGGGACTCGTGCGGTACCAGTGCCACGGTCCGCCGAGCAGGCCGGTCGGCAGGATGGTGCCCAGCATCGAGTCCGCCACCTCGAGCACGTGGTTCTCGCGGGCGGGACGGAAGGGCTGCGGGACCGCGCTCACGTAGTGCACGACGTACGCCACCGTCAGGACCCCGCCCGTCGCGACCGCGGGCCAGTAGGCGCGGGCCGTGCCGACCACCCGTTCCCGCAGCGTGCCCCGGGCGAAGTAGGCCACCGCGAGGTAGGCCAGCACCGGCACCAGGAGCAGCACCTTGACGTAGCACAGCAGACCGAACCCGACCGCCAGCAGCGTGACCGCCAGCCAGCCCGGGGACCGGGTCCGCAGGTGGCGCACCCAGGCGCCCACGGCCACGAAGAACGCCACCTGCATCGGCACCTGGTTGACACTGGCCGCCCACCACATGAGGGCCGGCAGGCTGATGACGCTGGTGAGGTAGAGCGTCAGCGGTGCGAGGA
>DASTGV010000156.1:0-11624 GCA_035718765.1 Nocardioidaceae bacterium | reverse complement strand
GGACGAGCTCGAGGCGGCGTACCGCACCGGCAGCGTCTTCGCGGCGCTGTCCGTGCACCTGTGGCTCGGCTTCGTCCAGTGGCACGTCGGCGACCTGCGCGCCGCCCTGCAGTCCCTGGTCTCCTGCACCGAGCAGAACCTGGCGTGGAACGTGCACGGCGTAGGCCAGATGTACGTCGAGCCGTTCTCGGTCCACGTGCTGCTCGACCGCGGCGACGTCGCGGACGCCCGGGAGGTGTTCGACCTGGCCCGGGAGACCCCCCGGATCGGCGACAGCGTGCGGCTGTTCCGGGAGGTCGAGGCCCGGCTGCTGCTCGAGGAGGGCCGGTACGACGAGTCGCTGGCCGTCCTGGACGCCGCCGAGCCGCTGATGAGCGTGGTGGAGAACCCGGTCTGGCGGCCGCGCCGGTGGATGCGGGCGCGCACGCTGCACGCGATGGGCCGCAGCGAGGACGCGCTCGCGCTGCTCGAGGAGGAGCTCGTGCTGGCCCGGCGCTGGGGCACCAAGGGGCTCGTCGGCCGCACCCTGCTGCTGCGCGGCCGGGTGGAGGGCGAGAAGGGCGAGGCGACGCTGCGTGACGCGCTGGACCTGCTCGAGCGCAGCGAGCGGCGGCTCGACGTGGCCTGGGCCCGCTTCCACCTCGGCTCGCTGGTGGCGGACGGCCGTCCCGACGAGGCCCGCACCCTGTTGGCCCGCGCGGTCGAGCAGGCCGAGGTGTGCGGCGCCGACGGCCTGCGGGCCCGGGCGGCGGCCGCGCTGCGCGGGCTCGGGGTCGACGTCCCGGAGGAGCCGGCGCCGCGGCTGCGGCTGACCACCGCGGAGCGACGGATCGCGATGATGGCCGCCGACGGCCTGACCAGCGACGAGATCGCGATGGCGTACTTCATGACGACGGGCACGGTCACCTCGATCGTGGAGTCCGTCTACGAACGACTCGGGGTGAGCACGCCGGAGGAGCTGCACGAGGCGCTGGCCGGACTGACCTGAGCACCGGCTCAAGTGGTTGCCAAGTGCCTCCCAAGCGGCGCGGCCGAGAGTGGGCGCACGGCCCGGACCGGGACGTCCCACCTACCGAGGAGAACAGCATGACCATCGAGTCCTCCGCGCCGGCCGGCGCCACCCCCGCCGCCCCCGAGCCCTCCGGCCGCGCGCACCTGCTGCGCGGCCTGTGCGCCGGCGCGGTGCTCCTGCCCGGCGACCCCGGCTACGACGAGGCCCGGACGCCCTGGAACGTCGCCGTCGACCAGCGGCCCGCCGCCGTGGCCTACCCGGCCACCGCCGACGAGGTCAGCGAGATCGTGCGCGCGGCCGCCGCGAGCGGCCTGAAGGTCGCACCGCAGGGCACCGGCCACAACGCCGGCCCGCTCGGCCCGCTCGACGACGTCGTCCTGCTCCGCACCTCGGGCATGACCGCGGTGACCATCGACCCGGAGCGCAGGATCGCCCGCGCGGAGGCCGGGGCCCTCTGGCAGGACGTGGTCGAGGCGGCCGCGCCGTACGGGCTCGCGGCGCTGCACGGCTCCTCCCCCGACGTCGGCGTCGTGGGCTACTCGCTCGGCGGCGGCATCGGCTGGTACGCCCGCCGGCTCGGCATGGCCGCCAACAGCGTGCTCGCCCTCGACCTGGTGCTCGGCGACGGCACCCAGGTGCGGGCCGACGCGGACACCAACCCGGAGGTCTTCTGGGCGGCTCGCGGCGGCGGCGGCAACTTCGGCATCGTCACCGCGATCGAGTTCAGGCTCTTCGAGATCGAGACGGCCTACGCCGGGATGCTGCTGTGGGACCAGGAGCACGCCGAGAAGGTGCTGCGCACCTGGGCCGCGTGGACCGAGACCGCGCCGGACTGCGTGAGCACGTCGTTCCGGATGCTGAACCTCCCGCCGATGCCCGAGCTGCCGCCGTTCCTGCGGGGCCGCCAGCTCGTGGTGATCGACGGCGCGGTGCTGGCCGACGACGAGGAGGCCGCGGCGGTGATCGCCGACCTGCGCGCCCTCGAGCCGGAGCTGGACACGTTCGCGCGGGTGCCGGCCGCCTCGCTGTCCCGGCTGCACATGGACCCCGAGGGCCCGACCCCGGCCGTCTCGGCCTCGTCGATGCTGGCCGACCTGCCGGACACCGCGATCGAGACCTTCCTGGCCCTCACCGGGCGCGGGTCGGGCTCGACGCTGCTGGCCGCCGAGCTCCGCCAGCTCGGCGGCGCGCTGGCCCGGCCGGCCGAGGGCGGCGGCGCGCTGCCGATGCTCGACGGGAAGTTCGTGCTCTTCGGCGTCGCGGTCGCGGCGACCCCGGAGATGGCCGCCCAGGGGCACGCCGACGCGACCGCGCTGGTGGACGCGATGACGGCCCACGCCACGGGACGGGACTACCTCAACTTCGCCGAGCAGCCGGTCGACGTACGCCGGTCCTTCCCGGAGCAGACCTGGCGGCGCCTCAAGGGCATCCGGTCGGCGGTCGACCCCTCCGGCGTGCTGGTGGCCAACCACCGGATCCCGCGGCTCTACGAGAACGGCCTGCCGACCGCGTAGCAGTGGACATTCCGGACGAACCCGAGCAGATGGGGGCGCGTGGGCAGAAAAGTCGAAAACTTTCCGGTTCACGCGTAACCCCCCTCACCCGGCCTCGTTGAGCAGGACGGATCCGGCGGCTTTGCTCCCTCCCAGGCCGGATCCCCGCGTCCGTGCAGCTGCGTGGACCGTTCAGGGCCCGACCACCCTCCCTCCCCGGTCGGGCCCTGAAGCCGTTAACGGGGCGGGGTGCGGGGCAGGGCTCAGGACACCGAGACGATCGGCAGCCGGAGCGCCCCCGGGGCCGCGTCGGGGACGGCGGGCCGGGCCGGCGCGACCGGCGCGATCCGCTCGTACGTCGAGCCGAGCGCGGGTCGCGGGTCGGGCTCGCCCTTGTTCGGCCAGAACGCCATCGCGCGCTCGGCCTGGGCGGTGATCGTCAGGGACGGGTTCACCCCGAGGTTCGCGGTGATCGCGGAGCCGTCGACGACGTGCAGGCCGGGATGGCCGTACATCCGCTGGTACGGGTCGACCACACCGGTCTCGGGGCTCTCCCCGATCGTGCAGCCGCCGATGAAGTGCGCGGTCAGGGGCCGGTTGAACGGCTCGCCGATCGAGCCGCCGGGCTTGCCGCCGACGATCTCGGCCATCTTCCGGACCGCCTGGTTGGCGACCGGGATCCAGGTCGGGTTGGGCTGGCCGTGGCCCTGGCGCGAGGTCACGTGCCGGCGGCCGGTGAGCCGGGACCGCCTCGAGAACACCGTGATCGAGTTGTCGATGGTCTGCATGACCAGGGCGATCACGGTGCGCTCGGACCAGTGCCGCACGTCGTACAGGTCGCGGACGTTGCCGCGCTCCTTCCACATCTCCTTCAGCCAGGTGCGCCAGCGCGGCGCCGGACCGTCCCCGTCGGTGAGCACGGTCTGCATCAGCGACATGGCGTTGTGGCCCTTGCCGTAGCGGCACGGCTCGATGTGCGTGTGCTCGTCGGGGTGGAAGCTCGAGGTGATCGCGACGCCCCGGCTGTAGTCGACGGACGTGTCCGGCGCGATCGCGCCCAGGATCGACTCGGAGTTGGTCCGCGACAGGTAGCCGAGCCGCGGCGAGATCCGCGGCAGGTGCCCCTCGTCGCGCATCCGGTGCAGCAGCCGCTGGGTGCCGAGCGCGGAGGCGGAGAACACCACCTGCTCGGCGGTCAGGGTGCGGGTGGCCGAGTGGCGGCGGGCCTTGGCCTTCGTGAACCGCACGCGTACGTCGTACCCGCCACCGGCCCGCGGCGAGACCCGGGTGACCGTCGTCAGCGGCAGCACCGTCGCGCCGTTCTGCTCGGCGAGGTAGAGGTAGTTCTTCACCAGGGTGTTCTTCGCGTTGTGCCGGCAGCCGGTCATGCACTCGCCGCAGCCGAGGCAGGTGTTGCGGTCGGGGCCGGCGCCTCCGAAGTAGGGGTCCGCGACCCGCTCCCCCTGCGCCTGGCCCGGACCGCCGAAGAACACGCCGACCGGGGTCGGGTGGAAGGTGTCGCCGACGCCCATGTCCGTGGCGACCTTCTCCATCACGTCGTCGGCGGGCGTGCGCAGCGGGTTCTCGACCACGCCGAGCATCCGCTTGGCCTGGTCGTAGAACGGTTTGAGCTCGGCGCGCCAGTCGGTGATGTGCCGCCACTGCGGGTCGTCGTAGAACGGTGCGAGCGGCTCGTAGAGGGTGTTCGCGTACACCAGCGACCCGCCGCCGACGCCGGCCCCCGACACGATCATGCAGTCCTTGAGCGCGTCGACCCGCTGGATGCCGTAGCAGCCGGCCTCGGGCCGGAAGAGGTACTTCCTCAGGTCCCACGACGTGGTGGGCAGGTCCGCGTCCTCGAAGCGGGCCCCGGCCTCCAGCACGCCGACCCGGTAGCCCTTCTCGGTCAGCCTCAGCGCGGTGACCGACCCGCCGAACCCGGAGCCTATGACGAGGACGTCGAAGTCGAGCTCGCTCATGCCCGCCCGAGCCTCTTGAGCAGCCTGAGCTGGGCGGCCATCACCTTCGCGTACCGCTCGTCGGACAGCCCGAGCATCGGGCCGAACCGCAGCAGCCGCTGGGTCGCGACGGACTGGGTCTCGGTGTAGCGCAGGATCCCCTCGGCGCCCTGGCGGCGGCCGAGCCCGGACTCGCGCATCCCGCCCATCGGCGCGTCGATGCTGGCGAAGGTGGCGGCGAAGGCCTCGTTGACGTTGACGGTCCCGCACCGGATCCGCCGGGCGACCGCGCGGCCCCGGTCGCCGTCTCGCGTCCACACCGACGCGTTGAGGCCGTACTCGCCGTCGTTGGCGCGGGCGATCGCGTCGGCCTCGTCGGAGAAGCGGTAGACCGACACCACCGGCCCGAAGGTCTCCTCGCCGAAGCAGCGCATGTCGGGCGTGACCCCCTCCAGCACGGTCGGCTCGTAGTAGTAGGGCCCGAGGTCGGGCCGGGCCCGGCCGCCGGCGAGCACCCGCACGCCCTTGCCGCGGGCGTCCTCGACGTGCGCGGTGACGGCGTCGAGCTGCGCCTTGGAGATCAGCGTGCCCATGTCGCTGCCCCAGGCCAGCCCGGGCTGGAGCCGCATGGCCTTGACCCGGGCCACGAACCGGTCGACGAACCGGTCGTAGACCTGGTCGGCGACGAACATCCGCTCGGTGGACACGCACAGCTGGCCGGCGTTCGAGAAGCACGCACGCACCGCACCCTCGGCGGCGCGGTCCACGTCGGCGTCGCGGAGCACCAGGATCGGGTTCTTGCCGCCGAGCTCGAGCGAGCAGCCGATGAGGCGGTCGGCGCACTGCTTCGCGATCGTCTTGCCGGTGGCGGTCGAGCCGGTGAAGCACACGTAGTCGGCGCGGGAGATGATCTCCGGCCCGATCCGGCTGCCCGGGCCGGCCACGACCTGCCACAGGTCGCGCGGGAAGCCGGCCTCCTCCAGCAGCTGCACGCCCATGAGCGCCGTGAGCATCGTCTGGGAGTCGGGCTTGTGCACCACGGCGTTCCCGGCGAGCAGAGCCGGCAGGCCGTCGCAGAGCGCGAGCGTGAAGGGGTAGTTCCAGGGCGAGATGATCCCGACGACCCCCTTGGGGATGCGGTTCACCTCGACCCGGGTCAGCCCGGGGACGACCCCGGCCACCCGCTTCGTGTCGAGGTGCCGGTGGCCGGTGCGGCCGTAGTAGCGGGCCGTGAGCGCGACATGCAGCGGCTCGTCGTACGCGTCCTTGCGGGCCTTGCCGGACTCCCAGCAGATCACGTCGGCGATCTCGGACTGCCGCTCGAAGACCAGGTCGTGCAGCCGGAGCAGGGCGGCCTGCCGCTCGTCGAGCGAGGTGCGGGCCCAGCGCTCCTGCGCGACGCGCGCCCGGCGGAACGCCTCGGCGACGTCGACGGCCGAGGACTGCGGGACCATGCCGATCGGCTGCCCGTTGAAGGGGCAGTACGTCGGGACGCTCTCGCCAGTGGTCGCCACCACCCGGTCCGTGAGGCCGCGGACGAAGGCGGGCTCAAGGGCGTACGACGCGGTCGGGTCGTCGGTGGGGTCACGCAGGTCGGTCGGCTGGGCACTCATATACCGAGAGTATGTGACCGCCGTCTCAGGTGGCTACCCCCTGGTAACCGCGGGCGGGTCCGACGAGACCGACGTCACATCGAGCCCTCCACGCACAGAGGCGCCGACGGACCCCAGGTCCGCCGGCGCCTCTGCCGTTCGTGAGCGGTGCGCTCAGCCGGTGGTGAGCGAGGTGTCGTCGACCAGGAAGCTGGTCGCCGCCGAGGAGTCCTCGACGCCGAGGAACTTCACGGTCACCGTCTTGCCGACGTAGGCCGACAGGTTCACCGAGCGGGCCACGTAGCCGGTGCCCTTGTTGAGGTTGGAGTACGTCGCCAGCGTCGACGTCGTGCCGCCGCTGGGCGTGACCTGCACCTTGAGGGTGTCGTAGGCCGTGCTGGTCGTGGTCTCGTCACTGGAGATCGACAGGTAGAACGACAGTGTCGCGGTGGACGCGGCCGGGATCGTCACCGTCTGGGAGACCGAGTCGGTGTGCGTCGTCCCGTAGCCGTCCAGCCACGCGAACCACGAGCCGGAGTGCGGGGTCGCCCCGCTGTTCGAGATCACGCCCGAGGTCTGCGTCCACGACGTGGCGCCGGACTCGAAGCCCGGGTTGGCGAGCAGGTTGCCACCGGTGGGCGGCGGGGTCGTGCCGCCGCAGGTCTCGGTGGGCGTGACCGCCACGCCCTTCCAGGCGTTCAGCGTCGCGGTGCACTGCGAGGAGGACGCGCCGTACAGGTCCTTGGCCGCCTTGACCTGGCCGTTGGCGGCCTGCGGGTAGGTCGTCGTGGAGGTCCAGTAGGTCGTCATCGCGCGGTACCAGATCGCGGCGGCCGTGTTGCGGCCGAGGCCGGTCAGCGTGGTGCCGTTGCAGGTGGTCGCGCTGTGGGTGCGGCCGCCGATGGTCTTGGTGCCGGTGCCCTCGGCGAGCAGGTAGAACAGGTGGTTGCCCACGCCCGAGGAGTAGTGCGGGTCGAGGCTGCCGACCGAGGAGGTCCAGCAGTTCTTGGAGCCGCCGTCCAGGGACGGGTTGTCCATGCGGCGCAGGTAGGTGCCGTCCTTGGCGATCTCCTCGCCGATGTAGTAGTCACCGGGGTCGTTGGCGTTGGCCGCCTCGAACTCCACCATCGTGCCGAACACGTCGGAGGTGGACTCGTTGAGGCCGCCGGCGTCGCCGCTGTAGTTCAGGCCCGAGGTGGCCGCCGTGACGCCGTGCGACATCTCGTGGCCGGCCACGTCGAGCGAGGTGAGCGGGCTGAACGTGGTGCCGCCGTCGCCGTAGGTCATGCAGAAGCAGGAGTCGTCCCAGAAGGCGTTCTCGTAGCTGTTGCCGTAGTGCACGCGGGAGTACGCCGCGACGCCGTCGTTGCGGATGCCGGTGCGGTTGAAGTGCGCCTTGTACATGTCCCACGTCTCGGCGGCGCCGTAGGCCGCGTCGACGGCCGCGCTCTGCCGGCTCGAGGTGGTGCCGTTGCCCCAGGCGTTGTCGGCGTCGGTGAACAGCGTGCCGCGTGCGGTGCTGGTCGAGTTGTTGGCGTCGTACGTGGAGTGGCCGCCGCGGGTGGAGTCGGTCAGCTGGTACGTCGACCCGCTGAGCACGGTCTGCAGGGAGACGGTGCCGCTGTAGAGCGACTGGCCGGAGCCGGTCGCGTCCATGACCTGCGGGAGCCGGGCGAGCTGCCGGCCGGTCCTCGCGTCCGTGTAGACGAGGTCGCGGACCGGGGTGCCGTCCTTCTCGGTGCCCGTGACCACGGTCTGCCAGGCGAGGACGGGCTTGTGCTGGGCGGCGTACACGACCTTCACCGGTGCCGCGTCCCCGGCCGCGAGGTCGGTGCGCTTCGCGGCGTCGGCCTTGGCCGTCCTCCCGGAGACGGTGGCGTCGGTGCTCGGCACGGTGATCCGGTCGCGGGTGGCGCGGACGACCTGCATCTTGCCGCCCTCACGCTGCGCGACGACCAGGTCGCCGCCGATGACCGGCAGCCCGTCGTACGTGCGGTTGTAGCGGACGTGCTCGGTGCCGTCGGTGTCGCGCAGGACGTCCTTGACGACCAGCGCCTCCTTGCCGCCGAGCCGGAGCCGGTCGGCGGTCGCGGCCCGGTCCTGGTCGGCCTGGGCGATCGCCTCGCGGCGGTCCGCCGGGCTGAACGTCGGGTCGGGGCGCCCGCCCTGGGGCGCCGCCGTGGCTGTCGTCGCGGGTGCCGCGGTGGTGGCGGCGGTGGCGGCCTGGGCCGGGAGGGTGAGAGCCAGCGGGCTGATCGCCAGCGCGGCGACGCCGCACAGTCCGATCGCGCGGGCGCTGGTCCCGAGAGGTGCTCGCAACACGTTCGGGTGCCTTTCTCTGCGTCGGCCACCGGGATCTCCGGTGAGTCCGAGAGGACGGCCCGGGGCTGTGGGGCGCCGGACCGAGGGTGTGAGCCTGCACCCGCCTGCTCACCCCGGATAGCCGTCACTTTGCGCACTTGCACAAACCTGCAAGAACGTCGACCCGGGACAGAGTCCCGTCGAGCCGGGGAAGGTCCGCGCGCCCCCGGGTCAGACGATGTCGGGGGCCTGGACGCGGGCCTCGTCGGCCTCCTGGTCGGTGAGCGCGCGCTGGCTCTGCCGCTCGGCCTCGACCCGGCGCAGGTAGTGGTCGACCTCGTCGTCGAGCCGGGCCTGGTCCCAGCCGAGCGCGCCGGCCATCAGCACGGCGGCGGGGCGGGCCGCGGTGACACCCCGGTCGAAGGTCTCGATGGAGATCCGGGTACGCCGGGTCAGCACGTCGTCGAGGTGGCGGGCGCCCTCGTGGGTGACGGCGTAGACGACCTCGGCGCGCAGGTAGTCCTCGGTGCCCTCGAGCGGCTCCCGCAGGTCGGGCCGCTCGGCGATCAGCGCGAGGACCTCGTCGACCAGCCCGCCGAAGCGGCCGAGCAGGTGGTCGAGCCGGGCCTCGTGCAGGCCCGCGGCGCGGGCCAGCGCGGCCTTCTGGTTGGTGCGGGTCTCGAAGCCGTCGGCGCCGGCGAGGCGGACGACGTCGGTCACGCTCGCGGGGACGTTCGCGTGGAGGGAGTGCACGGCGGCGTTCACGGCGTCGCGGGCCATGATGCGGTACGTCGTCAGCTTGCCGCCCGCGATCATCACCAGACCCGGCACCGGCGCGACGACGGTGTGCTCGCGGGAGATCCGGCTGGTCGGCTCGGACTCGCCGGTGGCCAGCGGCCGCAGGCCCGCGTAGACGCCCTCGACGTCCTCGTGCCCCAGCGGCTCGCGCAGCACCGTGTTGACCTGCCCGAGCAGGTAGTCGATGTCCGTGCGCGAGGCCGCGGGATGCGCCTTGTCGAGGTCCCACGGCGTGTCCGTGGTGCCGATGATCCAGTGCCGGCCCCACGGGATCACGAACAGCACCGAGGTCTCGGTGCGCATGATCAGGCCGGTCTCGAAGCGGATCCGGTCCCGGGGTACGACGAGGTGGATGCCCTTGCTGGCCTGGACGCTGAGCGCCCCGCGCCCGCCCACGAGCTCCTGGATGTCGTTGGTCCAGACGCCGGCGGCGTTGACCACGACCCGGGCCCGGATGGTGATCTCGCACCCGGTCTCCAGGTCGACCGCCCGGGCCCCGGTGACCCGCTCGCCCTCGCGCACGAAGCCGACCACCTTGGTGCGCGACGCGACGTGGGCGCCGTGCCCGGCCGCGGTTCGAGCGATGGTCACCACCAGCCGGGCGTCGTCGACCTGGGCGTCGTAGTAGCGGATCGCGCCGGTCAGCGCGTCGGGCCGCAGGTCCGGGGCCAGCCGCAGGGCGCCGCGCCGGGTGAGGTGCCGGTGCCGCGGCACGCCCATGTCGTACTTCCCGGCCATCGCCATCGCGTCGTAGAGCGCCAGACCCGCTCCGACGTACGGGCGCTCCCAGGCGTGGTGGGTCAGCGGGTACAGGAACGGCACCGGCCGAACCAGGTGCGGCGCGAGCCGGGTGAGCAGCAGCCCCCGCTCCTCCAGAGCCTCGCGGACCAGGCCGAAGTCGAGCATCTCGAGGTACCGCAGCCCGCCGTGGATGAGCTTGCTGGACCGCGAGGACGTGCCGGACGCGAAGTCGCGCTGCTCCACCAGCCCGGTGGTGAGGCCGCGGGTGACCGCGTCGAGTGCGGTGCCGGCGCCGACCACTCCCCCGCCGACGACCAGCACGTCGAGCTCCTGCTCGGCGAGCGTCGTCAGCGCGGCCTCGCGCGCGGCCGGGGAGAGCGCGGTCATGGCGTGAGGACCACCCGGGTGCGGGTGCCGAGCGAGTCGAGCCGGTCGCGGGCCATCGGGTGGTCCTGCTGGGTCCGGCGTACGACGTCGAGGTCGAGGTCGTGGGTCACGACGGCCGGCGCCTCGTCCCCGGCCCGGGCCACCGCCCGGCCCTCGGGGTCGTAGACCGCGCTGCCACCGCTGAACCGGCCGGCGCCGCAGCGGCCGGTGAGCCCGGCGAAGACCACGTAGATGCCGTTGTCCAGGGCGCGGGCGGCGTAGTAGACGTCGCGCCGGTGCTCGGCGCCGGCGTAGTAGGCGGCGGGGACGAGGTACGCCGAGGCTCCGCCGGCCGTCGCGGCCAGCGCGTGCTCCGGGAAGCAGCCGTCGTAGCAGACCCCCAGGGCCAGGTCCCACCCGTCGACGACGACGGTGGCGCCGTGGTCGCCGGCGGTGAAGAAGTCCCGCTCGGGACCGCACAGGTGCTGCTTGTCGTACGGCGCGGACACCTCGCCCTGCGCGTCGACGACGAGCACCGACAGCGTGGACTCGTCGAGGGCGCGGCGCACGGCGGCGCCGACGACCACCACGACCGAGCGGGTCCGGGCGACCTCGGACAGCGGCGCGAGCGCCTCGTCGTCGAGGGCGAGGGACGCGTCGTGGGTCCAGGCGGCCTCGTCGTAGCCGGTGAGGAACAGCTCGGGCAGCACCACGACCCGGGCGCCCCGGTCGGCGGCGGACGTCACCAGCGCGACGGCGGTCGCCACGTTGGCCGCGACGTCTCCCGGGACGGACTCCGCCTGGGCAGCCGCCACGGTCAGACGTCCCGGGCCGGTGGTCACTGGACCACGACCTCCACCCGCTGGAACTCCTTGAGCTCGGTGTAGCCGGTGGTGGCCATCGCCCGGCGCAGCGCGCCGACGAGGTTCATGGTGCCGTCGGCGGTCCGGGAGGGGCCGAACAGGATCTCCTCGAGCGTGCCGACGGTGCCGATCTCGATGCGCTCGCCGCGCGGCAGCTCGGCGTGCCAGGCCTCGGAGCCCCAGTGGTGGCCCTGGCCGGGGGCCTCCTTGGCCCGCGCCAGCGGCGAGCCGACCATCACCGCGTCGGCGCCGCAGGCGATCGCCTTGGCCAGGTCGCCGGAGCGGCCGATCGAGCCGTCGGCGATGACGTGGACGTAGCGACCGCCCGACTCGTCGAGGTAGTCGCGCCGCGCGGCGGCCACGTCGGCCACCGCGGAGCCCATCGGCACCGAGATGCCCAGCACGGTGCGGGTGGTGTGCGCGGCGCCGCCGCCGAAGCCGACGAGCACCCCGGCCGCGCCGGTGCGCATCAGGTGCAGGGCGGCCTGGTACGTCGCGCA
>DASTGV010000155.1:0-10020 GCA_035718765.1 Nocardioidaceae bacterium | reverse complement strand
CGGGCCACCGCGGTCGTCACCTGGGCGATGTCGCGCACCTGCGCGGTCAGGTTGTCGGCCATGTAGTTGACCGACTCGGTGAGGTCCTTCCACCGGCCGGCCACGCCCGGGACGTCCGCCTGCCCGCCGAGGATGCCCTCGGTGCCCACCTCGCGGGCCACCCGGGTCACCTCGTCGGCGAACGTCTGCAGGGTCGCCGTCATCGAGTTCAGCGTCTCGGCGAGCTCGGCCACCTCACCGCGTGCACTGACCGTGATCTGCTGGCTCAGGTCGCCACGGGCCACGGCCTGCGCCACCGAGGAGATCCCGCGCACCTGGCTGGTCAGGTTCGACGCCATCAGGTTGACCGAGTCGGTCAGGTCCTTCCAGGTCCCGGAGACCCCGCGCACGTCGGCCTGGCCGCCCAGCCTTCCCTCGGTGCCCACCTCGCGCGCGACCCGGGTGACCTCGGAGGCGAAGGAGGACAGCTGGTCGACCATCCGGTCCACGGTGTCCTTGAGCTGGGCCATCTCGCCGGACACCTCGACGGTGACGGTGTGCGACAGGTCGCCGTCGGCGACCGCGGTGGTGACCAGCGCGATGTCTCGCACCTGCGCGGTCAGCCGCGACGACATCGTGTTCACGGCGTCGATCAGGTCCCGCCAGCTGCCGTCCGCCTCACGGACCCGCGCCTGCCCGCCGAGCTTGCCCTCGGTGCCGACCTCCCGGGTGACGCGGGTGATCTCGTCGGCGATGGAGGACAGCTGGTTCACCAGCCCGTTGACGCTGCGGGCCACCCGCAGCGGCTCGCCCCGCAGCGACTGGCCCTCGAGCCGCAGGTCCATCCGTTGGGTCAGGTCGCCGTCCGAGACCGCCGCGACCACCCGCGCGAACTCGCCCGTGGGACGCACGAGGTCGGTCACCAGGCTGTTGGCCGCCTCCACGCACCTTGCCCAGCCGCCCTCCCCCAGGCTGGCTTGGAGACGCTCGCTGTGCCGGCCTTCGCGGCCGGCGACGCGCTGGACGCGCGTCAGCTCGGAGAGGATGTGCTGCTGACGGTCGGCGATCTCGTTGTAGGCGATCGTCAGGTCCGCCACCAGCCCCTCGCCGACGACCGGGAGCCGCTTGCGGAAGTTGCCGTCGCGCATGGCGTTCATCGCCGTGAGCAGACGGGCCAGCTGGGCCCTGTTCAGGTCGCCTGTTCGGGCGGCGCCCGTCCCCTGCTGCGTCGTCTTCTTCACCGTCCTGCCCGGCATGTGGATTCCCTCCGCCGCGCCCCGTCGCAGTGAGTCTGTCACCATGAGGAGAGTCCGCCAATGAGTCCAGCAGACCCCGCCATGACCCGATTCCCCCTGCGTGCGCACCGGTCCTTCGCCCCAGAGGCGAAATCGGTATCGAAGGCGCGCGCCTTCACCCGTCGGACACTGGAGGGCTGGGGGGCCGGCGAGCTCGTCGACAGCGCCTCCCTCATCGTCAGCGAGCTCGTGACGAACGCGGTGGTCCATACCGGTACGCCGACCCGGCTGGCCCTGTGGCTGCAGGGTCACGAGCTGTGCGTCGAGGTGGAGGACCGGCATCCCGGCCGGGCCCTCCCGATCACGGCGCAGGTCGCGCCGGAGACCGCCGAGCACGGCCGCGGGCTCCTGATCACCACCTCCCTGTCGTCCACCTGGGGCGTCGAGTACACCCCCACCAGCAAGCGGGTGTGGGCCCGGTTCTCCGCAGACGGGGCGCCCGGCCCGCACGGAGCACCCCGCGACGTACGCCGGACGGGCCGCGGGGCGCGCGTGGCGGTCGTCGAGATCTCCGCCGCCGGGACCGTCACGGCCTGGAACGACGACGCGACCGCCCTGTTCGGGTGGTCGGCCGCCGAGGTGGTCGGACGGACGTACGTCGACCTGGTCGACCCCGACGGCGGCGACCGCCCGCCGGAGGACCTCGTCGCGGCGGCCGGACCGGCCTGGTGGCAGGGCACGTACACCGTGATCTGCGAGAACGGCGACCGGGCGCCGGTGTTCGCCTCGCACCGGCGGGCCGTCGACCCCGAGGGCACGATCGCCCTCCTCGTCGCGGAGGAGCAGCGGACCCTGCTCGAGCCCCCGGCGCCGGCCACCCACGTCGTCGGCTCCGGCTCCGCCTCCCTCGGGCTGCGAGACGAGGCGCTCGTGAGGCTGAGCGCCGACGAGTACCTGGCGCTCGCCGCCGAGCGGGCCCGGGACCCGGTCGCGGCGGACGCGACCTACGTGCTCCTGTCCCACGACTTCGACGACGACCTCGAGGTCGTCGCGGTGAGCGGCCTGCCCGAGGACCTGCTGGGGACCCGCATCGCACCCGGCTCCCCCGGCACACCCGACCCGCGCAACCACAGGCTCCCCCTGGTGGTGCCCGACCTCCGGGACTTCGAGGTGCCCCTGCTGGCGGGCACCGACCTGCGCTCGCTGGTCGTCGTGCCGCTGGTCGTCGAGGGTCTGCTCGTGGGGGCCATGGTGGCCGGCTCCGCCGTGGCGAACGGGTTCTCCGCCGACCAGGCCGCCGAGCTGCAACGGTTCGCCGACACGGTCGCCCTCACGGCCGACCGGGCCCGCCTGCAGGCGTCCGAGCGCGAGCGCCGCGGCTGGCTCAGCTACATCGCCGATGCCGGGGACCTGCTCGCCGGGTCGCTCGACCAGGACATGACGATGGCGATCACCGGCCAGATCGTCGTGCCCCGTCTCGCCCAGTGGTGCGCGATCCACCTCCTCGACGAGCGGGGCAAGCCCGTCCTCCAGCAGGTCTGGCACGAGGACGAGAGGGAGCTCCAGGCCGTGCGCGAGGCGGTCGCCGGCCTCACCCGCGAGGAGCTGGCGGAGCCGCACCCGGCCGGACCCAGGTACTCGGCCACGAGCATCCCCCTGGTCGCCCGCGGCCGGCAGATCGGCTACCTCACCGTCGGGGGGTCGCGGGGGTCGATGCTGCGCAGCGAGTTCTTCCTGGTGGCGGAGTCGATAGCCCGGCGCGCCGCCCTGGCGATCGACAACGCGCGAGCACACGGCGAGCTCCAGGCCGCCGGCAAGGCACTCCAGGAGAGCCTGCTGCCGCCGTACGTGCCCAAGGCGCCGGGCTTCGACATCGGTGTGGTCTACGAGCCCGCGGACGACGACGCGGCCGTCGGCGGCGACTTCTACGACCTGTTCCCCGTGGGCAGCGGCACGTGGTGGTTCGTCATCGGCGACGTCTGCGGCACCGGCGCGCAGGCGGCCGCGGTCACCGGCCTGGCCCGGCACACCATCCAGGCGCTGGCGCGGGCGGGCTTCCCCGTGGCAGCGACGCTCGAGCGGCTGAACACCGCGATCCTGGACGAGGGCCCCCGGGCCCGCTTCCTGACCCTGCTGTGCGGAAGCATGCACCTCGAAGGCGGTCAGGTCCGCCTGGAGCTGGTCAACGCCGGCCATCCGCCGCCGTTCGTCATCGGCCCCGACGCGGACGTGCGCGAGATCGGCACGCCCCAGATCCTCCTGGGGGTCGTCGACCACGTCGTGTACGTCGCGGAGAGCCTCGTGCTCGCCCGCGACGACCTGCTCGTCGGGGTCACCGACGGTGTCCTCGAGCGGCGGGACGGCGACAAGATGCTCGGCGAGGGGCCGTTCTCCGAGGAGCTCGCTCAGACCGCGCACCTGCCGGCGCAGGCCGCGGCGGAGCGGATCCGCCGGCTCGTGGCGGACTTCACCGACGCGCCGCAGCACGACGACATGGCGATCATGGCCATCCGGATCCAGCAGGGTGCCCGACGGCGTCCCGAGGGGTCCCGGACGGCCGCGGTCGCCGGCGTGGGCCAGGTGGTGTCACCCCACCCGTGACCCTCGAGTCCTAGACGCCGGTGGCGTCGCCGGGCCCGTCCCCTGGACGGTGGGAGCGGTGGTGGCGGTGCTCGGTGACCGGGGCGTCGCCCTCGAAGTGCGGGTCGGCGACCAGGTACTGCGCCACCAGGCTGTCGTGGCGGTGCGGCTTCGGGCGAACGGGCTGGGGAACCACCCGGCCCTCGGCCGTGTCCCAGAACCGGTCGGCGAGCGCCCACACCTTGCGGGTCACCAGGCTGAACATCCCGGTGTGCGGGAGATGCGGGTGGGGTCGGGTGGGGCCGTGGGTCTCCGCGTCGAACACGCGTTGGGCCAGCCCGTCGAGGTCGTCGGGGTCGTCGTACCGGACGAGGGCGGCCACCAGGCCCAGCTCGAGCCGGTTGTGCTCCAGGAGCTGGCTCTGGACGGCACTCCACAGCCGGCTCCAGGACAGGGAGATCGCGTGCGCCTCGCCGTAGAGCCGGGCCTTCACCAGGGTGAGGGTCTGCTCCAGGTCCCGGGCCCGCTCCAGGTACTCCTTGGCCACGTGGACGCCGTCGGGTACCCGCTCCCGGACCCGGGGCACCAGCACCGCCTCCACGGCGGCGAGGTGTCGGCTGGTCGCCGCGAGGAAGGCGTCGGTGGAGTCGCGCGGCCGGCCGCGCTCGGGGTGGTGCCCGTCGCGTGCGGCGCCCATCCGGGCCACGAGGGAGGTGTGCGTCGCCTCGACGGTCAAGGTCAGCGAGTCACCGTGCGTCATCCGGATCACCTCGTCCGAAGTGAAGGTCCGACGCCGCTGCGGCCGCGCCGGGCCACTCCTCACAGTCTCACCCTCGACGGGGTCCGGGACAACACGTCGACCCGCCCAGGATCGGGTGCTACCCGTCCTCCGCCTCGAACAGCGCCTGCCGTTCCCGCGCGGTTGCCATGGCGGCGAGGAACCTCTCGTCGTACCGCGGGTCGTCCACGCCGATCGTGGCCACGACGTGCTCGTCGAGCACGACCGTGCCGCTGGAGGAGACCTTCTGCAGTGCCACGCGCGTCGTGCCCTGGACGTCGTAGTGGACGGTCCGCCACTGCCCGGCGCCCGATGCCGGGTGCCGGTGCTCCCGAGGGCGGTCCAGGGACCGGATGATGCCGTACACGAGCAGGGCGACGAGGCCGAGCACCAGCACCGCGTCGAGTACGGCCATCCATCCATTGTCGCCGGTCTTCCGCCTCGGGACACCCACGGCTGGACCGGTCCCGGGCGCAGCGGACGGGCGGCTTTGTTGGCAGGCTGGAGGGATGACCGACTTCACCCACAAGGACCTGAGGGGCGCCCGGTTCGAGGACGTCTACCTGACCGACGCCCGTTTCCACGACGTCGACCTGACCCACGCGCGCTTCCGGCTCGTCGACCTCACGGGGGTGTCCATCCGTGGAGCGGTGCTGGTGGACGTGGACATCAGCGGTCAGGTCGAGAACCTGCGGGTCAACGGCGTCGACGTCGCACCCCTGGTCGAGGCCGAGCTCGACCGCCGCTACCCGGACCGCGTCAAGATGCGCCCGGCCGATGCCGACGGGTTCCGAGAGGCCTGGGGCGTCCTCGAGCGGCTGTGGCAGGACACCGTGGAGCGGGCGCGACGGCTGGCTCCGGACCTGCTCCACGAACGGGTCGCGGACGAGTGGTCCTTCATCGAGACCCTGCGCCACCTCGTCTTCGCCACCGACGCCTGGGTGACCCGCGCACTCCTGGGCGAGCCGTCCCCCTGGGACCCGCTGGACCTTCCGCACGACGAGATGCCCGACGACCTCAACGTGCCCCGTGACCGGGGCGCGCGGCCGTCCCTGGAGGAGGTGCTGGAGCTTCGCGCGGACCGGATGGCGACGGTGCGCCGGGTGCTCGAGGAGCTCACGGACGCGCGGCTGTCCGAGACGACCGAGCCCGTGATCGCACCGGGCTACCCGGAGGAGGAGAGCTTCGCCGTACGTCGGTGCCTCCAGACCGTCCTCAGCGAGGAGTGGGAGCACCGGCTGTACGCCGAACGGGACCTCGCCGTGCTGGAGGCGCGCGGCTCCTGAGCCTCCCGCCGCGAGCGCTCGACCCGGAGGCCCGGTCGTCCTCGTCGGCAAGCCGACGGCACCCGCAGCACGAACCATCCGTGGAGGGGGCAGCGACGACCCGACGAAGACGGTTGAGCACGGATGAACACCGAGCAGCACGCGTGGGCCTCGGTCCACGGAGGGACGACCACCGTCCGGACCGTGTCCCCGTCGGTGTGCGGCTGCGGTCAGGACCTGGACGTCTGTGCGGGCAGCCACTGTCCCCGCTGCGGCACCTCGGTCGTCGTGCCCGCCGCCTGACGTCCCCGGGCGCCCGGCGTCACAGCACCTTCGACAGGAACGCCTGGGTGCGCTCGTGCTGCGGGTTGGTGATCACGTCGCGGGGGTTGCCGGCCTCGACCACGACGCCGTCGTCCATGAAGACGAGCTCGTCGCCGACCTCGCGCGCGAAGCCCATCTCGTGGGTCACCACGATCATCGTCATGCCGGCCTCGGCCAGCCCGCGCATGACGTCGAGGACCTCACCGACGAGCTCGGGGTCCAGCGCGCTGGTGGGCTCGTCGAAGAGCATCAGCTTCGGGTCCATCGCCAGCGCCCGGGCGATGGCCACGCGCTGCTGCTGCCCGCCGGAGAGCTGGGAGGGGTACATGTCGCAGCGCTCCGAGAGGCCCACCCGCTCGAGGAGCTCGAGCCCTCGCTGCCGCGCCTCGTTCCGGGACGTCCCCTTCACCTGGACCGGCGCCTCCATGACGTTGCCGAGGGCGGTCATGTGGGGGAAGAGGTTGAAGCGCTGGAACACCATGCCGATGTCACGACGGTGCTGCGCCACCTCCTTCTCCTTCAGCTCGTAGAGCTTCTCGCCGCGCTGCCGGTACCCGACCAGCTCGCCGTCGACCCAGAGCCGGCCGCCGTTGATCTGCTCGAGGTGGTTGATGCAGCGCAGGAACGTGGACTTGCCCGAGCCCGAGGGGCCCACGATGCACATCACCGCACGTGGCATCACCTCGAGGTCGATGCCCTTGAGGACCTCCAGCCGGCCGAAGTGCTTGCGCACCGCCTCGGCCTTCACCATCGGCTGGGCGGCGGTCTGCTGGACCGCGATCGGCTCGGCGCTCATCAGGCCCCCCAGTTGCTGGGCAACCGCGTCCAGATCTTGAACAGCGACTTCTTCTCGGCCCGGTCGGTGCTGCGGCGGGTGCCCCGGGCGTACCTCTTCTCGAGGAAGTGCTGCCCCACCATCAGCACGCTGGTCATCGCGAGGTACCACAGGCAGGCCGCGACCAGCATCGGGAACAGCTGGAAGGTGCGCGACCCGATCGCCTGCAGCTGGAAGAACAGCTCGTAGTACGGCACGAACGCGACCAGCGACGTGTCCTTGATCATCGCGATGGTCTCGTTCCCCGTGGGCGGGACGATGACCCGCATCGCCTGCGGCAGCACGATGCGGCGCATCAGCTTGCCCCGGGACATGCCCAGTGCCTGCGCCGCCTCGGTCTGCCCTTCCTCGATCGAGGAGATGCCGGCGCGCACGATCTCGGCCATGTACGCCGCCTCGGACAGCGCGAGCCCCAGCAGGGCAGCGACGAACGCCGTGAGGATCGTGTTGGCGCTCACGCCGAAGAACCGGCCGCTCAGGCTGAGCCCGAACAGGTTCGCGATCTGTCGGTCGAACGGGATGCCGATGTCGTACCTCGAGTACAGGACTCCCAGGTTGCCGAACAGGATCAGCAGGACGACGCGGGGCACGGCACGGAAGAACCACACGTAGACCCACGCACCCCCCGACAGGACCGGGTTCGGCGAGAGCCGCATCACGGCGAGCACGATGCCGAGTGCCACACCGAGGACCATCGACAAGACGGTGAGCACCAGGGTGTTCTTCGCACCGTTGATCACCGGGGCGGAGAAGGCGTTGTCCCTGATGAACGACCACTGGAACGCCGGGTTCGTGAACAGCATGTGCACGAACATCGCCGACACCAGCACCACCCCGGCGCTGGCGACCCACCGCCCCGGATGGCGGACCGGGATCGCCTTGACGTCGGCCCGGGTCGACGCCGTGGGCGTGGTCGTGTCCGTCATCGTCTCCCCCGACTACGACGTCGCCGGCGGGTTGACCTGGGGGTTGCTCATCGCGCCGTCGCCGACGTACCACGCGTCGAGGATCTTCTTGTACGTGCCGTCCTTGATGAGTGCCTTGAGGGCGCCTGCCAGCGCATCGGCGAAGGCCATGTCCTTCTTGGGCACCACGTAGCCGTAGGGGGCCGAGTCGTAGATCGCGCCCAGCTTCTCCATCTGGCCGTTGGTCTGCACGACCCCGTAGGCGATCACCGGGGAGTCGGCCAGCATGGCCTGGTCCTTGCCGGAGACCACCGCTGCGGTGGCCTGGTCCTGCCCTTGGTACTGGTCGACCTGGATGGCCTTCTTGCCGGCGGCCGTGCACTTCTTCGAGCGCGCGGTGACGTCGTCCGCCTGCACGGTCGCCTTCTGGACGGCGACCTTCGCACCGCAGGCGTTGTTCGGGTCGATGTGGTTGGGGTTGCCCTTCTTGGTCGACCACTGGGTGCCCGCGCTGAAGTAGCTCACCATGTTGGTCTGCTGCTCGCGCTGCTTGTTGATGGTGAACGACGAGACCCCGATCTCGTACTTGCCCGACGACACGCCTGGGATGATCGCGTTGAACGGTGCGGGAGAGAACTTCGCCTTCAGGCCCAGCTTGGCCGCCACCGCCGTGAACAGGTCGACGTCGAAGCCGATGACCGTCTTGCCGTCCTTGGCCAGGAACTCGTTGGGTGCGTACGTGGCGTCGGTGCCCACCGTGATGCTGCCGTCGGCGCCGACCGTCGAGGAGACCTTCTTCGCGAGCGCGGGGTCGGCCGACACCCCGGCCGCCGGGTTGGCGGAGGACCCGCCACCCGGGGAGCTCGAGCTGCTGGACGAGCCGCCCGACCCGCCGCAGGCTGCGAGCGACAGGGCCAGCGTGGTGGCCGCGACGGCGGCCAGTGGCAGTCGAGACTTCGTGTACCGCATCGTGCGCCTCCAAGCGAGTCCGTCGGCACTGGCCTGCAGAGGCGACTCTGCGGTCGATGCTCCACCTCCAAAGTCCGTTCGCGGCCGGCTCCGGGCTAGGGCCGAACGGCCCGTGCGACAGGGCCCACGGGACCGTTGTCGGGGCAGCGCCACTCGTCACAGACTGACAGATTTTGAAATCTGTCAGTCCATCGTGCATGCTGGCGCCATGACCACCACCACCTCAGTCGACGCCCGCCGGCTCGACGCCCGCCGGCTCGGCGCCGCCGGTCCCAGCGTCTCGTCCCTCGGCCTGGGCCTGATGGGCATGTCCGACCTCTACGGTCCCGCCGACGACGCGGAGAGCCTTGCCACCATCCGCGCCGCGCTCGACGCCGGCGTCACCCTGCTCGACACGGGAGACTTCTACGGCGCCGGCCACAACGAGCTCCTGCTCCGCGAGGCGCTGTCCGGACGCACGCGCGAGGACGTCGTGATCAGCGTCAAGTACGGCGCGCTGCGCGGGCCGGACGGCTCCTGGAACGGCGTGGACACCCGGCCGGCCGCGACCAAGAACTTCCTCGCCTACACGCTGCGCCGCCTCGGCACCGACCACGTCGACATCTACCGTCCGGCCCGGCTCGACCCGGCCGTGCCGATCGAGGAGACGGTCGGAGCCCTGGCCGAGCTGGTCGAGGCCGGCTACGTGCGGCACATCGGCCTGTCCGAGGTCGGGGCCGACGCTCTGCGCCGCGCGCACGCCGTGCACCCCGTCGCGGACCTGCAGATCGAGTACTCGCTGGTCTCCCGCGGCATCGAGGCCGAGATCCTGCCCACCGCGCGCGAGCTCGGCGTCGGCATCACGGCGTACGGCGTCCTCTCCCGGGGACTGCTCTCGGGACACTGGAGCGCGGACCGCGAGCTGCGGGACTTCCGGGCACGCCTCCCCCGGTTCACGGGTGCGAACCTGGAGGCGAACCTGGCCCTGGTCGAGGGGCTGCGGACCGTCGCCGAGGACCGCGGGGCCACCGTGGCGCAGGTCGCCATCGCCTGGGTCGCCTCCCGCGGCCAGGACGTCGTGCCCCTGGTCGGGGCCCGGACGCGGGCCCGGCTCGAGGAGTCGCTCGCCGCCCGCGACCTGACGCTGACCGCAGGCGACCTCGCCGCGATC
>DASTGV010000154.1:0-8293 GCA_035718765.1 Nocardioidaceae bacterium | reverse complement strand
GCTGCGGTCGCTGCACGCGGGTGACCCGGCGGCGACGGTGGTGGACCGGGTGCTCGCGCTGCGGGGGCACGGCGTGACCCGGCTGGCGGACGCCCTGCGGGCGGCGTCCGCGGAGCTCGCCGGGGCCCGGGCGCAGCGGCGCGTGGTGGTGCTGCTCTCGGACTGCCGGCACACCGACGAGGACCCGGTCCCTGTCGCCCGGACGGTGCCGGAGCTGGTCGTGCTCGCGCCGCGCGACGACGCCGAGCAGGCGCACGCCTTCGCCGCCGCGGCCGGGGCCCGGTGCGCCGAGCTCGCGGGCGCCGACAGCGCGCCGGGGCTGCTGCGCGAGCTGCTCGGCTGACCGCGGCCGACCCGCTGGCTCAGAACAGCAGCGGCAGCGCGAACAGCATCACGGTGGACCAGGTGACGTGGGTGAGGATCGGCGCCAGGATCCCGCCCGAGGCCCGGCGCTCGAGGCCGACGACGACACCGAGCAGGATCGCGGCGAACGCGAGCATGAAGTTGCCGGTGGCCAGGGTCGCCACGACGTACGCGACGGTGCTCCACACCACCGGGTGCCGGGGCACGGCGGCGTAGAGCGCACCGCGGAAGAACAGCTCCTCGGCCACCCCGTTCACCACGGTGATCAGCAGCAGGACCGGGGTGACGCCCTGGTCGGCGTGGTCGAGCACGCTGGAGACCTGCCGGTCGATGACCGGGATCTGCCGGACGACCAGCCCGCCCACGACGAACACCCCGGCGAGCAGGAGCCCCAGCGCGATGGCGCCAGCGACCGGGCGGCGCAGGTCGTCGTGGGAGCCGGCGCGGGCGACCCGGCCGAGGTACAGCGGCCCGGAGGCGAACGCGCCGACCGTCCAGATGCCCGCGAGCACGAGGGTGGCGACGTAGAACGTGGAGTTCCCCGGGTCGATCTGCAGCGACCAGCCGAGGCAGGCGGCGCCGATCACCACGAACACGGCGGTGACGACCTTGCGGACCAGGAACGGCCGGGGGTCCTGCCGGTGGTTGCGCGGCACCTTGTCCCAGAGCAGGCCGCGCAGGGTGCGCTCGACGGACGTCCTCACCCGCCCATTCCCTCACACGCGCCCAACCGGCGGGCCGTGCGGGTCAGCGGGGCACGAGCAGGGCGCGGTGGTGCACGCCCAGCCCCACCAGCCGGTCCCCCGCGCTCGCCCGGCAGGTGAACACGGCCCGGCGCCCGCTCACCGACGCGACGGTGGCCTCCAGGGCGACCGGCTCGCCGACGTCCGCCCGGCCGAGGTGGTGCACGAGGATGCCGGCGCCCACGTGGGTCAGCTCCGGGGACGGCACGGGCAGCAGCTCGCAGGAGACGAGCTCGAACCACAGCGACAGCCGTGGCGACCCGAGCACCTGCACCCCGTCGTCGGGGTGTCCCATCGCGGCGGCGGTGTCGTCGGGACCCACGACCCGCTCGCGGACGACCGACGTCCCGACCCCGGGCCAGGCCGGGTGCGGCTCCGCGGTCTCGGCCGGGGCCAGGGCCGCCGCCGCGCGGGCCAGCGACGCGAGGTGCGCCCCGTCCACGTCGCCGGCCGCCGCGGCCAGCGCCACCCGCAGCGTCTCGGTCACGATCGCGCTCTGCGACGGGGTCAGCACCGCCTCACCCCCACACCCCCGAGGAGCCGCGCCGGTGGCTGTCGACGAGGTGGGTGTCGACGATCCCGACGGCCTCCATCAGCGCGAACATCGTGGTCGGGCCGACGAACACGAAGCCGCGCCGCTTGAGCTCCTTCGACAGCGCCGTGGACTCCGCGGACGTGCTCGGCACCTCGGCGTACGACGTCGGGGCCGGCGTCGTGTCGGGCCGGAAGGACCACACCAGGTCGACCAGGCCGCCGTCCGCGCGCAGCGCCACGGTGGCGCGGGCGTTGGTGATGGTGGCGTCGACCTTGCGTCGGTTGCGGACGATGCCGGCGTCGGCCATCAGCCGCTCGACGTCGCGCTCGTCGTAGGCCGCGACCGCGTCCGGGTCGAAGTCGTCGAACGCGGCCCGGAACGCCGGCCGCTTGCGCAGGATGGTCGCCCAGGACAGCCCGGACTGGAACGCCTCCAGGCTGAGCCGCTCGAACAGGCCGCGCTCGTCCCGGACCGGCATCCCCCACTCGGTGTCGTAGTACTCCTTCATCAGCGGGTCGGTCGCCGCCCACACCGGGCGGGCCAGACCGTCGTCACCGAGCACCGTCATGCCGCCACCCTGTCAGAGGGCACCGACGCCCTCCAGGGTGAGCAGCGCCCGCTTGGCGTCCGGCCCGCCGACGTACCCGCCCCACGAGCCGTCCGACCGGACCACCCGGTGGCAGGGCACCACCACCGGCAGCGGGTTGGTGGCGCAGGCCGACCCGACGGCGCGGACCGCCCTGGCGTTCCCGGCCGCGGCGGCGACCTGGGCGTAGCTCTCGGTGTGGCCGTAGCCGATCTCCGCCAGGTGCGCGAGCACCGCCGCCCGGAAGCCGGACGACAGCCGCCGGTCGAGGGGTACGTCGAAGGTGCGGCGCGTCCCGGCGAAGTACTCGTCGAGCTCGCGGGCGGTCACGTCCAGCCGGCCCGGGGACCGCATGACCCGCGGGCTGACCCGCTCGGCGAGCGACGCGAGGACGGCGTCGTGGCCCTCCACGTCGTAGGCCACCCGCACCAGCCCGAGCGGGGTCGCGGCCAGCAGCAGCGTGCCGACGGGGGTGTCGAGGGTGCGGTACGCGACGTCGAGCAGCCCCTCCCGCTCCGCGGCCGCGACCAGCCGGTCGTGCAGGCCGGGCAGGGCGGAGCGGGTGTGGGCATCGGACAGCGACGCGAAGAGGTCGTTCATGGTGTCTCCTCGGGTGGGTCGAGAGGTGGGTCGAGAGGTGGGTCGTGAGGTGGGTCGAGCAGGGCGCGGCGCAGGGCGGCGATCCCGTCGGCGGAGGCCCGCCGCGCCGCCGCCTCGGAGCCGCCGACGATCGCGGCGACCTCGCGGTGCGGCAGCCCGGCGACGTGGTGGTAGGCGACGGTCAGCCGCTGCTTGTCCGGCAGCCGCCGCATCGCCTCCCACAGCCCGTCGTCGGGTGCCGGCGCCTCCGGTCCGGGTCGCTCCGGCACGGCGTCCACCGGTGTGGCACGGCGAGCCGCGGCCCGTCGTACGTCGATCGCCTTGCGGTGCGCGATCGTCACCAGCCACGCCTCGACGTTCGCGCCGTCCGGGAGGTCCGGGTAGGCCTTCAACGCCGACAGGAACGTCTCCGACCACGCGTCGTCCGCGTCCACCGGCCCGAGGACCGCGCGGCAGACCCGCAGCACGGTCGGCCCGTGCGTGTCCACGACCTGCTCGAAGGGTGTCTTCACGTTAGGTAGACGCTCGCACACGGCGGTTCGTGAGGTGCCGCGGACCGGTCTGGACACCGACCTCCGCGCGACGCCGGGCGATGTCGCGACTAGCGTGACGACCATGGACGAGCACGCCTGCTGCGCACCGGCCGGGCCGGCGCCGCGCGAGGCGCCGCGGGAGGCCCCGGTGCGCCGCAGCGGCCGGCAGCCCCGCGGGCAGGTGCCGGTCCCGGCCGGCACGTTCGCGATGGGCGACGCCTTCGGCGAGGGCTACCCCTCCGACGGCGAGACACCGGTGCACGACGTCCGCCTGGAGGCGTTCCGGATGGACGCCACCACGGTCACCAACGCCCAGTTCGCGACCTTCGTCAAGGACACCGGGCACCTGACCGGCGCGGAGGAGTTCGGCGTCTCGGCGGTCTTCCACCTCGCCTGGCGGCGCAACACCGACCGGCAGGAGCGCGACCTGCTCAACCGGGCCGACGGCACCCCGTGGTGGCTGGCGGTGCGCGGCGCCGACTGGCGCTCGCCCGAGGGGCCCGGCTCCGACGTGAGCCGGCGGCAGAACCACCCCGTCGTGCACGTCTCCTGGTACGACGCGCAGGCCTATGCCGCATGGGCCGGCAAGCGGCTGCCCACGGAGGCCGAGTGGGAGTACGCCGCGCGGGGCGGTCTCGCCGGCCGGCGTTTCGCGTGGGGCGACGAGCTCACCCCGCGGGGCCGCTGGATGTGCAACATCTGGCAGGGCGACTTCCCCTCGCACAACACCGAGGAGGACGGCTACCTCACCACCGCGCCGGTGAAGTCCTACCACCCCAACGGCTACGGCCTGTCCTGCGTCGCGGGCAACGTGTGGGAGTGGTGCGCGGACTGGTTCGACCCCTCCTACTACGCGCACTCCCCGGCCGCCGACCCGCGCGGCCCGGAGACCGGGGAGCAACGGGTGATGCGGGGTGGGTCGTACCTGTGCCACGACTCCTACTGCCACCGCTACCGGGTCGCCGCGCGGTCGAGCAACACCCCCGAGTCCACCTCGGGGAACACCGGGTTCCGCTGCGCTTCCTGAGCGGTACAGACGGGCTGTCTCGTGACCGACCTGTCCCCCTTAGGGTGGAGTCCGTGTTCTCCGACGACCTCGTGGCGTTCTGGGCGGAGCGTCACCTGTGCACGGTGACCACGCTTCGCGCCGACGGCTCCCCGCACGTCGTACCCATGGGGGTCGTGCTCGACCCCGACCGGGCCGTCGCCTGGGCGATCACCTCCCGCACGTCGCAGAAGGTCGCCAACCTCCGCACCGGCAGTGACCGCCGGGTCGCGGTCTGCCAGGTCGACGGCCGCCGGTGGTCGACGCTGCAGGGCACGGCCGAGGTGCGCGAAGACGCGGACGACGTGGCCGAGGCCGTCCGCCGCTACACCCGCCGCTACCGCGTGCCACGCGAGAACCCGGCCCGCGTCGCCCTCCGCATCTCCGTCACCAGCGTCATCGGCAACGTCTGAAAGGGACCCCGTGAAGCAGCACTTCCGACTCGACACCCACCCCGTCGCCGACCCGGCGAACGTCGTGCAGGGCGACCGCTACCGGATCACCGTGCTCGACGCCGGCCTCGTGCGGCTCGAGTACGACGAGGCGGGCCGGTTCGAGGACCGGGCGTCCCAGACCGTCGTGAACCGGGCCTTCCCGGCGACCGACTTCACGGTGAACGAGAAGGACGACCTGCTCGAGATCCACACCTCGCGGCTGCACCTGATCTACGACAAGGGCGCGTTCACCACGCACGGGCTGTCGGTGCAGGCCAAGGGCGGCTACCACTCGAACGACTCGGTGTGGCGCTACGGCAAGAACACCCCGAACCTCGGCGGCACCGCCCGCACGCTGGACGACATCGACGGCGCGATCCCGCTCGAGGAGGGCGTGCTCGCGTTCAACGGCGTCGCGGTCGTCGACGACTCGCGCACCGTGCTGCTCGAGGACGACGGCTGGATCGCCGAGCGCACCCCGGGCACGCTCGACCTCTACGTGTTCTCCTTCGGCCGCGACTACAAGGCCGCCCTCAAGGCGCTCTACACGCTCACCGGCCCGACGCCGCTGCTGCCGCGCTACGCGCTCGGCAACTGGTGGAGCCGCTACCACCCCTACACCGCCGACGAGTACCTCGCGCTGGTGGAGCGCTTCCGTGCCGAGCGGGTCCCGCTGTCGGTGGCGGTCATCGACATGGACTGGCACTGGGTGGACATCGACCCGAAGCACGGCAGCGGCTGGACCGGCTACACCTGGAACACCGACCTGTTCCCCGACCCCAAGCAGTTCCTCGCCGACCTGCACGACCGGGGCCTCGCGACCTCGCTCAACGTGCACCCGGCCGAGGGGGTGCACGCGCACGAGACGGCGTACGCCGCCATCGCCGAGCGGATGGGCATCGACCCGGACGACGAGCTTCCGGTGAGCTTCGACCCCACCGACCCGGAGTTCATCGAGGCCTACTTCGAGGAGCTGCACCACCCGCTCGAGGACGACGGCGTCGACTTCTGGTGGCTGGACTGGCAGCAGGGCGGGGTCACCAAGGTCGCCGGCCTGGACCCGCTGTGGCTGCTCAACCACTTCCACTTCCTCGACTCGGGCCGGGACGGCCGGCGGCCGCTGACCTTCTCGCGCTACGCCGGTATCGGCAGCCACCGCTACCCGATCGGCTTCTCCGGGGACACGCACATCACCTGGGAGTCGCTGGACTTCCAGCCGTACTTCACCGCGACCGCGTCCAACGCCGGCTACGGCTGGTGGAGCCACGACATCGGCGGCCACTTCAAGGGCTACCGCGACGACGAGCTCACCACCCGCTGGGTGCAGCTCGGCGTCTTCTCGCCGGTCAACCGGCTGCACTCGGGTCTCAACCCGTTCAACACCAAGGAGCCGTGGCGGTTCTCCGCGGTCGCCGAGCGGGTGATGAGCGACTTCCTCCGGCTGCGGCACCGGCTGCTGCCGTACCTCGCGACGATGAACCTCCGCGCGCACGCCGACGGCGAGCCGCTCGTGCAGCCGATGTACTACGACCACCCCGACGAGGCTGCGGCGTACGACGTACCCAACCAGTTCATGTTCGGCAGCGAGCTGCTCGTCGCGCCGATCACGACGCCGGCCGACCGGGACACCGGGCTGGGCCGGGTGAAGGCCTGGCTGCCGGAGGGCACCTGGACCGACGTGTTCACCGGCCAGACCTACACCGGCGGCCGCTCGATGTACCTGCACCGCGACCTCACCTCGATCCCGGTGCTGGCCAGGGCCGGCGCGATCGTGCCGAAGGCGCCGGAGGACTCGGTGCTCGACGGGACGGGGCTCCCCTCGGTCGTCGAGCTCACGGTGTACCCGGGTGCCGACGGCGACTTCACCCTGGCCGAGGACAACGACGACGACCGCTGGGCGCTGACCCGGGTCACCTACGACGACGCCTCCGGCGAGGTGACGGTGCACGAGACCGTCGGCCACCGGGAGGCGCTGCCCGAGGACCGGACCTACCGGGTCGAGGTGGTCCGGCCGACGACCACCGCGACCGAGCGGGTGTTCGCGCTGCTCGACCGGGCCCAGGTCGGCTTCGACCTGAAGGACAGGATCTACCGGCTGATCCGCACGTCCGAGCCCGCCGACGCCGTCCTCGCCCTGCAGGGCCTCGACCTCCCGCCGTACCTCCTCGGCGCCCTCAGCGAGATCCTCCTCGGCTGACTCGTCGACCCGGGGTCAACGAGGGAGGGAGAGGGACTCGCGGACGTAGGTCCACAGCCGGTCGAGGTCCTCGGCGGACTCCCGGGTGCGGGGCAGGTAGTGCTCGGGGCGGGGCGCGCGGTCCATCCAGAACTGGCCGCCGCCCGGCGCGGGCTCGGTCGCGGCCAGCCACACGATCGTGTCCGCGCCGCTCGCCGGGTCCCGCAGCAGCGGCCCCATCACGGCGTGGAACACCGGCAGCGACGTGACCACGCCGGGGGTGTCCGCCCAGCCGGGGTGCATCGTGTGCAGCGCGATCCCGTCGGCCGCCCAGCGCTCCTGCAGCACGGGTGCCAGCGCGACCTGCATCCGCTTGGTGCGGGCGTAGGCGACCGTCCCGCTGTAGTCGCCCTCCCGGAACTCCGGGTCGGAGGCCGCCAGCCTCTGCGCGTACATCCCGCCCGAGGACACCACCACGACCCGCGCCCCGGTCAGCACGGGGCGCAGCAGCTCGGTCATCAGCACCGGCCCGAGCACGTGCGTCGCGAACGCCACCTCGTGCCCGTCCGCGGTCTCCTGCCGGGAGGGCGGCATGGCCCCCGCGTTGTGCACGAGTACGTCGACCCGGTCGGCCGACCCGCGCAGGGACGAGGCGAAGGCGCGCACGGAGGACAGGTCGGAGACGTCGCAGCGGTGCAGCAGGATCTCGGACCCGGGGACGTCGCCGCGGATGTCGGTGACCGCGTCCCGTCCCTTGGCGAGGTCCCGGACGACGAGGTGGACGGTGGCGCCGAGCCCGGCCATCGCGGTCGCGGCTGCCTTGCCGAGCCCCGAGGAGCCGCCGGTGACCACGACGGTCTTGCCGGCCAGCGACCCGGGCCGGGGGTCGTCGCGCTCCCAGGTCAGGCGGCGCAGCCAGTAGCCGATCTTCGTGTAGCCCGGCACGACGGTCCGGTCGAGGGCCGTGTCCACGGCGCGGACGAGGTGGTCGCTCATGCGGCGGCTCCGATGTCGTGCAGCACCGCGGACGCGGCCCGGCGCCCGGAGACGAGGGCGCCCTGGATGCTGCTGGTGTCCCGGTGGTCCCCCGCGACGTACACGTCCCCGACCCGCACCGGCCTGCGCAGCGGGTGCGGTGCCGGCATCCCGGGCAGGGCGTGCGGCAGGTCGTAGGTCGCGACGAGCTCCCAGCCGGTGGTGTCGGTCCGGTGCAGCCGGGCCAGCGCGGACCGGACCTCGGCGCCGTCCACGTCGGCGGGCACGGTCCCGTGCACCATC
>DASTGV010000153.1:0-3254 GCA_035718765.1 Nocardioidaceae bacterium | reverse complement strand
TAGACCTGGCCCACCGACAGGTAGTTCGCGGCGCGCCACCACGCGTCGATGCGGCGCAAGGCGTGCTTGTCGAGGGGACGTCCGGTGATCGTGCTGCGGGTCTGCTCGGCCTTGCGCATGGGGCTCCCGGAGGCTCGGTCGGTGGGGTGCGGCCACGGTATCCAGCCGCCGTGCGGTCATGCGGGGTCGCGGCGCCGGCCGGTCGCGCGGCGTCGGGCAGGGCCGACCGCGTCAGGTGGATCCAGGACGGCGGCGGGTGCCTGCTCAGCTGCGGACCACGACGACCGTGACGGGTGCGTGCTCGACGACGGACCGGCTGACGGAGCCCAGGGCCTCCCGGCCCCGGGAGATGCCGTGCGAGCCGACCACGAGGCAGTCGGCCCCCTCGGCCCGGTCCACGAGGGCGTCGACCGTCCGGTGCTCGGGGAGGTGGCGGTTCACCTGCACGTCCGGGAACTTCTCGGTCAGCCCGGCGACAGCCTCGGCCAGCGCCCGCTCGTGCCTGGCCATGGTCTCGGCGCGCTGCTTCGAGGTCAGCGCGTGCGCGAGGCTGTCGACCGCGCGCCAGGCGTGCACCACGTCCAGCGCGGCCCCTTCGGCGGAGGCCAGCCCGGCGGCGAACTCCAGCGGCGCCCGGTCCGACCCGTCGCCGGCGACCCCCACCACCACGCCGGCGGCGGGCGTGATGCTCGGCCTGACGACGGCGACAGTGCAGTGCGCGTGCAGCACGACGGCGTGGCTGACCGACCCCAGCAGCAAGGCCGCGACCGGCCCGTGCCCACGCGTGCCGACGACGAGCATCGCGGCCTGCTCGGACAGCCTGGTGAGGACCTCGCGCGGGTCACCACCGACAACGGCGGTGTCGACGTCGACGCCGGGCGTCATGCGCCGGGCGAGCCCGACGGCCTCGTCGGTCACCCGGGCCCCGGCGGCGCTCCTCTGGGCCTGAGCCTCGGCGGGCCCGCCGACCACCTCGCCCGCGCTGAGACGGCCCGTCGCGTGCACGACGAGCAGGGGGCGGGCGACGAGCGCGGCGTACGTGGCCGCCCAGGCCAGTCCCGCGTCGCTGTGGGGTGAGCCGTCGACACCGACGACGACGGAGCCTGGCTTGATGGAGGTCATGGCCCCAGGATCCCTAGGGTGCGCCCGCCGCGTCAGGGACGCAGGCCTCCGGGGGTCGGGACCTTCGACCCGGGTCACGGGAGGTTCGGCCCTCCCCACTCCGAGGCATCGGCGAGAGGTTGGGGTGACCAGGCTCGACGGTCACCTCTTGGAGTTCTCATGAAGGGCACTGATCCCCGCGGAAGCTCCCGTCCGCCGTACGAGGAGATGGTCGCGTTCGCCACCCGGGCGCCCAGCGTCCACAACTCCCAGCCCTGGTTGTGGCGTACGACGGGGGCCGGGCTCGAGCTGCTGGCCGACTGGTCGCGCCAGCTCAGCCGGGCCGACCCCGACGGGCGTGACGTGCTGATCAGCTGCGGGGCGGCCCTGCACCACCTCCGGGTGGCGGCGGCCGCGCTGGGCTGGGCCTCGGAGGTCCGGCACGGACCCGACCCCGGGTACCCGCGCCTGCTGGCGTCCATCGCGTTCACCCGTCACGAGGCCTCGACCGAGACCGCCCGGCGGCTCGCCGGGCTCATGGACCGGCAGACCGACCGCCGGCGGTTCTCCTCGTGGCCGGTCCCGGCCGAGCAGCTCGAGACGCTCGCCCGGGCCGGCAGCGCGTGGGGCGCGACGGTGACGGCCGTGCAGGACGAGGCCGTGCGCACCCGCCTGCTCCGGCTCACGGTCGCGGCCGACGCGCGCCAGCGCGACGACGCCGGCTATGCGACCGAGCTGGCGACGTGGGCCCGCGAACGGGCCGTGGACGGGGTACCGGCGGCCAACGTGCCCCGGGCCATCACCATCGAGGACGCCGACCAGCTCGTCCCGCAGCGCTTCCCGCCGGGCTCGCTGGTCGACGACTTCCAGACGCCGACCTCCAGCCCTCCGGCCGTCCTGGTGGTGGCCACGTCCTCCGACGACGTGCTGTCCCGGGTGCGGGCCGGCGAGGCCCTGAGCGCCGTCTGGATCGAGGCCACGAGCCGGGGTCTGGTCGGGGTGCCGTTGAGCCAGGCCACCGAGGTCGACGAGACCCGCAGGCAGCTCGAGAGCCGTGAGCTGCGCGACCTGGCCTGCCCGCAGATCCTCTTCTGCGTCGGCTGGCCGGACCCGGACCGGGCTCCGCTGCCGCCCACGCCGAGGCGCCCGGTCAGCCAGGTCCTGCTGCACGCGGACTGACCGGGCCGCGGTGACCTTCGGCCCTGCCGCTCACCCGGGCCGCGGGGCGAGCCTGGGACCCGGCGACGAGAGGAACCGACATGACCGAAGAGAACGTGCACACCTGGAGCGTCGAGCTGCTGATCGGGGAGCGTGAGGGGCACACGCACGCCGAGGCCCGGCTGCACACCGATGACGCCACCCATCTCACGGCCACCGGGCGGGCCCGGCTGCGCCCCAGCGACCGCGACGTCCCCGAGATCGGCGCCGAGCTGGCCGCCGCCCGGGCGCTCGCGGACCTGGCGCACCAGCTGCTCCAGGCTGCCGTCGACGACATCGAGGGGATCACCCACGAGCCGGTGACGCTGAAGGCGTGACGTGCGAGCTCCCACCGGAGCTCAGAGGGCCAGGCCCAGCACCAGCGCCACGCAGGCCACGACCATCACCAGCACGGCCAGCTGCGCCCGGGCGACGGCCGGGCCGACCACGTGCTCGCCCATCGTCTCCCGGTCGCGGGACAGCAGGTGCAGGACCACCAGCAGCGGCACGAGCAGGACGGCGTTCAGCGCCTGCGTGGAGACCAGCAGCGGGACGAGCGGTACGTGCGGCAGCACCACGAGCGAGGCCGCGAGCACCGTGACGACGACGTCGGTGAGGTAGCGGAGCCGCGGGGGCCGTCGCCAGCCCCCGGGTCACGTGCGCCGCGTCCGGTCGGCCGGTGTCTCGTCCGGCGGGCGGTCGACGCGCCCGCCTGCCGTCCGCCGGTACCGGCGCGCGGACGCGGGCCGGTCGTCGATGGCCCGTCCCAGGTGCGCCCGGACACGGGGGTGCAGGTGCTCGACGGCGGCCCGCGAGCGCGCGGGAGGGACCCGACGGACGACGTCCACCGCCGCACGGGCGGAGAGATGGGTCAGCAGGTGCGCGAGGTCGTGGGCGGGGAGACCCGGGACCGGGGACATCCCCGACGACAGCTGCACGATGTGCCCGCGACCGGA
>DASTGV010000152.1:0-4862 GCA_035718765.1 Nocardioidaceae bacterium | reverse complement strand
GGTCCGTGACGGCAGCGTGTCCACCACGTCGCGCACCTCGAACGTGATCGCCTCCAGGGTCGCCCTGACCAGGTGCGCGCGCGTCGTACCCCGGGTGATCCCGATGATCAGCCCGCGGGCGTGGGGGTCCCAGTCGGGGGCGCCGAGCCCGGTGAGGGCGGGCACGAACACGACGCCCTCGGAGTCGTCGACAGTGGAGGCGATCGCCGCGGTCTCGGCCGCCGACCCGACGATCTGGATGCCGTCGCGCAGCCACTGCACCGCGGCGCCGGTCACGAAGATCGCGCCCTCGAGGGCGTAGGTCAGCTCGCCCTCGGGCGACTTCCAGGCCGCGGTCGACAGCAGGCCGGCGTCGGAGCGCACCACCTCGGTGCCGGTGTTGGTGAGGATGAACGACCCGGTGCCGTAGGTGCACTTGGAGTCGCCCACGTCGAAGCAGGTCTGCCCGAACAGTGCCGACTGCTGGTCGCCGGCGATGCCCGCGATCGGCAGCTCCAGGCCCAGGAACGTGCGCGGGTCGGTGGTCGCGATCTCGCCCCAGGACGGTACGACGTCCGGCAGCGCGTCGCGCGGCACGCCGAACAGCCCGCACAGCTCGTCGCTCCAGTCACCCCGCTCGAGGTCGTACAGCAGGGTGCGGGAGGCGTTCGAGACGTCGGTGACGTGCCAGGTGCCGCGGGTCATCCGGGTGATCAGGTACGAGTCCACGGTGCCGACCGCGTAGCGGCCCTCCTCGACCAGGGCCCAGGTGTTCGGCTCCTCCTCGCGGAGCCAGACGAGCTTGGTGCCGGAGAAGTACGGGTCGAGCCGCAGGCCGGTCAGCTCGGCCACCCGGTCCTCGTGGCCCTCCTCGCGCATCCGGTTGCAGATCGCGGCCGTACGACGGTCCTGCCACACGATCGCGCGACGGGGGGAGCCCAGGGTCTCGCGGTCCCAGAGCAGGACCGTCTCCCGCTGGTTGGTGATGCCGACGGCCTGGAGCTCGGACGCGTCGTACCCGGTGAGCGCGGCACGGGTCGCCTCGAGCGTGGCCTGCCAGATCTCCTCGGGGGAGTGCTCCACCCATCCGGGTCGCGGGAAGTGCTGGGCGAACTCCTGGTAGCCCTTCGCGGCGATCGTCCCCTCGGGCGTCACGACGACCGCGGTCACTCCGGTGGTCCCTGCGTCGATGGCGAGCACGCTCATCCGTGCATCCAAGCAGAATCGCCCGGTCGGGTCCTGTCGCCGCCCGCTGCGGCGGGAGCAGGCTGTCATCGTGACGACGAGGCTCAGCAGCACCGACGTCGAGACCATCGCCGTGCTCGACGCGACGGCGCAGGCGGCGCTGGTGCGGGACCGCGAGGTAGCCCCGGGAGACCTCGTCGAGGTGGCGATCCAGCGCATCGAGGCCCTCAACCCCACACTCAACGCGGTGGTCACGCCGGCGTTCGAGCTGGCCCGCGACGCAGTGGCCGCGCGGCTTCCCGACGGGCCGTTCACCGGCGTGCCGTTCCTGCTCAAGGACCTCGCCGTCGAGGCGGCCGGTCTCCGGTTCTGCGAGGGCAGCCGGTTCCTGCGCGACAACGTGTCCACGGTCGACAGCGAGCTCGTGGTGCGGCTTCGTCGCGCCGGCCTGGTCATCCTGGGCAAGACCAACACCTGCGAGTTCGGCATGCGCCCGACCGTGGAGCCGGCGCTGTTCGGGCCGACCGCCAACCCCTGGGACGTCAGCCGGACGACCGGTGGGTCGAGCGGCGGGTCGGCGGCGGCCGTCGCGAGCGGCATGGTGCCGATGGCGCACGCCAACGACGCCGGCGGCTCCATCCGGATCCCGGCCTCGGCGTGCGGGCTGTTCGGCCTGAAGCCGTCGCGGGCCCGCAACACGCTGGGTCCGTTGTACGGTGACGCCTTTCTCGGCTGGGCCTGCGAGCACGCCGTGACCCGCTCGGTGCGCGACAGCGCGGCACTCCTCGACGCGACGGCGGGCCCTCTGCGCGGCGACCCCTACGCCGTACCCCCTCCCGAGCGTCCGTACGTCGACGAGGCAGGCCGACCGCCGGGACGGCTGAGGGTCGCGTGGACCGGGAGGCCGTCGAGCGGCAGTGGGGTCGTGGAGCCGGAGTGCCTCGCGGCGCTCGACGCCACGGTGACGCTGCTGGAGGACCTGGGCCACGAGGTCTTTGAGCGGGACCTGACCGAGCTTGATGATCGAGTCGGCGCCGCGATCGGGGTGATGTACGGGGCGGCGACGGTGTGGGTGGTGCGCTACTGGACGCGGCTGCTCGGCCGCCCGCCGAAGCCCGACGAGCTCGAGCCGTTCACGTGGGCGTTGCACGAGCACGGTCAGCGCGTGTCCGCGGGCGACCTGCTGCTGGCCGTCACGGACCTGCAGGCGTTCAGCCGTCGGGTCGCGGCCGTCCTCGACGACGAGGCGGACGTGTGGGTGTCCCCGACGCTCGGCACGCTGCCGCTCCCGCTCGGGGTGATGGGCGTCGACGCGGCCGACCCCTGGAAGGGCAATGCCGAGTCCGGCGACATGGTGTCCTTCCCGCTCGTCGTCGCGAACCTGACCGGGAACCCCGCCATGTCGGTACCTCTGCACTGGACCGGCGACGGCCTCCCGGTGGGGGTGAACGTGATGGGGCCGTTCGGGCGCGAGGACATGTTGTTCCGGCTCGCGGCCCAGCTGGAGGAGGCGCGTCCCTGGCGCGGGCGTCGGCCACCGGTCTGGTGAGGCCGGGCTTCCAGCCCTCGGAACGATCCAAGCGCCGCTCGCGGGCACCCGCTGGTCCTCGCTAGGGTCGAGACGACCGTCACACCAGAGAGGGACCTTCATGCGCGTGGGAGTGCTGACCGGCGGGGGCGACTGCCCCGGGCTGAACGCGGTGATCCGGGCCGTCGTCCGCAAGGGCGTCGCGGCGTACGGCTTCGAGTTCGTGGGGTTCCTCGACGGCTGGAAGGGCCCGCTGGAGAACCTCACCACGCCGCTGGGCGTGGACCAGGTGCGCGGCATCCTCCCGCGCGGCGGCACCATCTTGAAGTCGTCGCGCACGAACCCGTTCAAGATCGACGGCGGCGTCGAGAAGATCAAGGACAACCTGGCCGCCAACGGCGTCGACGCGCTCGTGGCAATCGGCGGCGAGGACACCCTGGGTGTCGCCACCAAGCTGGCGGACCTGGGCGTGAACGTGGTCGGCGTGCCCAAGACGATCGACAACGACCTGTCGGGCACGGACTTCACGTTCGGCTTCGACACCGCGGTGAACATCGCCACCGAGGCCATCGACCGGCTGCACACCACGGCCGAGTCGCACCACCGGGTGCTGGTCGTCGAGGTGATGGGCCGGCACGCCGGCTGGATCGCCCTGCACGCCGGGATCGCGGGCGGCGCCAACGTGGTGCTGATCCCCGAGCAGCCGTTCGACATCGGGAAGGTGTGCGAGTACGTCGAGAAGCGGTTCGAGTCGCACTACGCGCCGATCATCGTCGTCTCCGAGGGGGCGGTCCCGGTCGAGGGCGGCGACATGACCCTGGCCAGCGGCGAGAAGGACGCCTTCGGGCACGTCCGGCTCGGCGGCATCGGCGACCGGATCGCCGGTGAGATCGAGCAGCGCACCGGCAAGGAGGCGCGGGCCGTGGTGCTCGGCCACGTGCAGCGCGGCGGCACGCCCACGGCGTTCGACCGCTGGCTCGCCACCCGGTTCGGGCTCCAGGCGATCACGGCCGTCGCGGAGAAGGACTACGGCACGATGATGGCGCTGCGCGGCACGGACATCGTCCGCGTGCCGCTGGTCGAGGGCACCGGAGAGCTCAAGCTCGTGACGCCGGAGGAGTACGCCGAGGCCGAGATCTTCTTCGGCTGACACGCGACTGTGGACGGGGCCACGGTCTGTCGGACCCGGTCCCTACGGTGGGGGGATGACGTCGACCTCCGGCACCACCGCCTCGCTCCTGTCCGGCTCCCGGGCCGAGACCGCCGACCGGGTGATCGCGGCCATGGCCGGTCCCGACGCCCGGCTGCGCGAGGACCAGGCCACCGCCGTGGGGGCGCTGTGCGAACCGCACGCCCGGGTGCTGGTCGTCCAGGCCACCGGTTGGGGCAAGTCCGCGGTCTACTGGGCGGCCACCGCCGTACGTCGCTCCGAGGGCGCGGGCCCGACGCTCGTGGTCTCGCCGCTGCTGTCGCTGATGCGCGACCAGGTCGCCGCCGCCTCGCGGGCGGGGCTGCGCGCGGCCACCCTCAACTCCTCCAACATCGACGAGTGGTCGGCAGTCGAGTCGTCGTTGCGCGCGGGCGACGTCGACGTGCTGCTCGTGTCCCCCGAGCGGCTCGCCAACCCCGGCTTCGGGCGTCGGGTCCTCGACGGGCTGGCCGGGCAGCTGGGACTGCTGGTGATCGACGAGGCGCACGCCGTCTCCGACTGGGGCCACGACTTTCGGCCCGACTACCGCCGGGTCTCCGACGTCCTCCAGCGGCTCAACCCCGCGACCCCGGTGCTGGCCACCACGGCAACCGCCAACGAGCGGGTGACCGAGGACGTCGCGCAGCAGCTGGGCGACGCGACGCTGGTGCTGCGCGGGGAGCTCGCGCGCCGCAGCCTCGAGCTCTCCGTGGTCACCCGCCTCTCGCCGCTGGAGCGCTACGCCTGGGTCGTCGACCACCTGCCGCGGATGCCGGGCTCCGGGATCGTCTACACGCTGACGGTCGCCGACGCGGAGCGGCTGGCCGCGGCGGTGCGGGAGGTGCACGGCGACGCGGTGCCGGTCGCCGCCTACACCGGCCAGCTCGACGCCGACCGCCGCCATGCGCTCGAGGACGCGCTGCGCGACAACCGGCTCAAGGCGCTGGTGGCGACCTCGGCGCTGGGGATGGGCTACGACAA
>DASTGV010000151.1:0-6086 GCA_035718765.1 Nocardioidaceae bacterium | reverse complement strand
GGCGCGTCGGGCTCGTCGAGGTAGCACTCCCACGGCTCGCCGCCGCCGACGTACCCGTTGCGGACCAGCCAGGTCTGGACCGCCTCGTACGCCGCGCCGACGGCCGCGTAGGCACCCACGTGCAGGGTCCGTGCCGTGCGGCCGCCCGGCAGCGTCGTCGGCTCGACCCGCCCCTCGGCGGCCACGGTCCCGCGCACCGGGAACCCCGCCTCGACGTCCATCGCCCCGGTCCCGACGAGCCGGTAGCGGCCGAAGGGCGCCCCCGCCAGCCGCAGCCCCTGGCCGGCCGCGACCCGCGCGACCTCGCCGAGCGCGTCCCCGAGGAAGCCGGGGATCTCGGCGGTCCGCACGTGCCCCCGGACCACCGCCGCATGCTGCTCCTGCAGGTCAACCAGGTCGACGTCGTAGCTCATGCCCCCACTGTGGCGGTGCGGCCGCACGGTGCCGAAGGGGCGAAGGTCACGTCGTCCGGCGGTACTCCACCTCGGGCCGTCCGCTGCCGCCGTAGCGCACGGTCCGCTCGAGGACCTGCTCGCCGGCGAGGTACTCCAGGTAGCGCCGCGCGGTGACCCGGGACGTGCCCACCGCCGAGGCCACCTCCGACGCGGACCGCCCGGTGCCGTCGCGCAGCACCTGGGTGACCTCGCGCAGGGTGTCGGCGCTCATCCCCTTGGGCAGCGACGAGGGCTGGGCGGGGGAGCGGAGCACGCCGAGCATCCGGTCCACGTCCTCCTGCCCGACCGAGCCCTGGGCCTCCGCGGTCAGCCGCCGCCGGTAGTCGGCGTACTGCTCGAGCTTGGTGCGGAAGCCCGCGTAGGTGAACGGCTTGAGCAGGTAGAGCACCACGCCCTGGGCGACCGCCCGCTTCACCACCTCCAGGTCGCGGGCGGCGGTCACCGCGATCACGTCGCACAGGAAGCCGTCGGCGCGCATCCCCTGCAGCAGCGCCAGCCCGTGCCCGTCGGGCAGGTTCATGTCCAGCAGCACCAGGTCGACCGGCGTGCTGCGCAGCAGCCGCGACGCCTCGGCCGCGGACCGCGCGACCCCGGCCACCTCGAACCCCGCCGTACGACGGACGTAGTCGGCGTGCGCCTGGGCGGACAGCTCCTCGTCCTCGACGACGAGCACCCGCACGTTCACCGGTCCGCCCCGATCCGCACGTCGAACCGGGCACCGCCGAGCGACGACGTGCCGACCTCGATCTGCCCGTCGTACTTGCGGACCGCCTGCACCACCAGCGCCAGGCCGAGCCCGCGCCCGACCGGGCCGTCGGAGGACTTGGTCGACCAGCCGCGCTCGAAGACCTGCTCGGCGAGTCCGGCGGGCAGGCCCGTGCCGGAGTCGGAGACCCGCAGTCGCAGCGCGTCCGCGGAGGCGGTGAGGGAGACGACCACCACCCGCTCGGCGGCCTCGCTGACCGCGTCGAGCGCGTTGTCGAGCAGGTTGCCGAGGATCGTGACCGCGTCGCGCTGCTCGACCGGCAGGTCGGTGACCTCGGTGTCGTCGTCGATGCGCAGCTGCACGCCCCGCTCCGCGGCCTGCGCGGTCTTGCCGAGCAGCAGCGCCGACACCACCGGGTCGGTGACCGAGCCGACCACCCGGTCGGTGAGCAGCTGGGCCACCTCGAGCTCCTCGGTCGCGAAGTCGAGGGCCTCCTCGGTGCGGCCCATCTCCACCAAGGACACCACGGTGTGCAGGCGGTTGGCGGCCTCGTGGTTCTGGGAGCGCAGGGACTCGGCCAGCCCGCGGACCGTGTCCAGCTCACCGGCGACGGCCTGGATCTCGGTGTGGTCCCGCAGCGTCACCACCCGGCCCACCTCGCGCCCCTGCCAGCGGGCGGGCGCGGTGTTCACGACGAGCACGGCGTCGTCGACGAGGTGGATCTCGTCGGGCCGGCTGTCGGTCGCGAGCACGGTGCGGGTCAGCGACTCGGGGAAGCCGAGCTCGGTCACCGGCCGGCCGACGGCCCCCTGGTCGAGGGACAGCAGCCGCTTCGCCTCGTCGTTGAGCAGCTGCACCCGGTGGTCGGTGTCGACCAGCAGCAGCCCCTCGCGGACCGCGTGCAGGACGGCGTCGTAGTACTCGTACATCCGGGTGATCTCCCGCTCGCCCATGCCGTGCGTCTGCCGGCGCAGCCGCCGGCTGATCAGCCACGCGCCGACCAGCCCGGTGCCCAGGACCAGGACGGCGGCCAGGACGATGGTGGGGAGGCGGTCGGCGAGCGCGTTCTGGATCCGTGCCGTCGTGATGCCGACCGAGACCAGGGCGACCACCTTCGAGCTCCCGGGCCGGTCGAACACCGGGACGACCGCGCGCATCGAGGGCCCCAGGGTGCCGGTGTACTCCTGGGTGAAGGGCCGGCCCCGGGGCGCGGTGCCGAGGTCCCCGATGAACGGCCGGCCGATCTCGGCCGGGTTCGGGTGCGAGTAGCGGGTCCGGTCGAGCGCCATCACCACCACGAAGTCGGTGCCGGAGTCGCGGCGTACCTCCTCGGCGAAGGGCTGGATGGTGGCCGACGGGTCCGGCGAGCGGAGCGCGTCACGCACCTGCGGGGTGTCCGCGACCGACACCGCGACCGCCAGCGCACGGTCCCGGGCGGCGGCGACCTGGGTGCGCCGCGCGTCGGCGTAGGCCAGGGTCACCGCGCTGACCACGACCACCACCACGACCAGGACCTGCAGCAGCAGGATCTGGCGCGCGACGGTGCTGCGGCGGGAGGGCACGCACGCATTGTGGCTCACCGGCGGCGGCCGTCCGTGAACACAACGAACACAAGAGTGACCGCTGTCACAGGCGCGGGACATCCTCGGTGCGGGTCGCCTCCCGACCCTCCGCCCCCCACCCCCGGAGGAACCTCATGTCCGCCACCTCACCCACCGCCGCGCCGGGACGCACCCGGCGCGACCGGTCCCACTACCTCTACGTCGCCGTCATCGTCGCGGTGCTGCTCGGCATCGTCGTCGGGCTCGCCGCCCCGGAGTTCGCGGTGACCCTGAAGCCGATCGGTACGGCGTTCGTGGCGCTGATCAAGATGATGATCTCGCCGGTGATCTTCTGCACGATCGTGCTCGGCGTCGGGTCGGTGCGCAGCGCCGCCCACGTGGGCAAGGTCGGCGGCCTCGCGCTCGGCTACTTCCTGGCGATGTCGACGATCGCCCTGACCATCGGCCGCGTGGTCGGCAACCTGATCCACCCGGGCGCCGGGCTGAACCTCACGCCGGACGTCGTGAAGGCCGGCGCCGAGCAGGCCGGTGCGGCCGGCAGCACGACGGACTTCATCCTCGGCGTCATCCCGACGACGCTGCTGTCGGCGCTCACCGACGGCGAGGTCCTGCAGACCCTGCTGGTCGCCTTGCTCGTCGGCTTCGCGGTGCAGGCGATGGGGGCCGCCGGCAAGCCGGTGATCCGCGGCGTCGAGCACATCCAGCGCGTCGTCTTCCGGGTGCTGGCGATGATCATGTGGGCCGCCCCGGTCGGTGCCTTCGGCGCTATCGCCGGGGTCGTGGGGGAGACCGGCCTCGACGCCCTGAAGAGCCTGGCGATCCTGATGCTCGCGTTCTACATCACCTGCGCGGTCTTCGTGTTCGGGATGCTCGGCACGCTGCTCAAGCTGACCACCGGCGTGAACCTCTTCAGCCTGCTGCGGTACCTCGGCCGGGAGTTCCTGCTGATCCTCTCGACGTCGTCCTCCGAGTCGGCCCTGCCGCGGCTGATGGCGAAGATGGAGCACGCCGGCGTCGACAAGACGACCGTCGGGGTCGTCGTACCGACCGGCTACTCGTTCAACCTCGACGGCACCGCGATCTACCTGACCATGGCCTCGCTGTTCATCGCCGAGGCGCTGGGCAAGCCGCTCGCGCTCGGCGAGCAGATCTCGCTGCTGGTGTTCATGGTGATCGCGTCCAAGGGTGCCGCCGGTGTCACCGGCGCGGGCCTGGCCACCCTGGCCGGCGGCCTGTCGTCCCACCGGCCCGAGCTGCTCGACGGCGTCGGCCTCATCGTCGGCATCGACCGCTTCATGTCCGAGGCCCGCGCCCTGACCAACTTCGCCGGCAACGCCGTGGCCACCGTGCTGATCGGCACCTGGACCGGCGGTGTGGACCGGGCCCAGCTCGACGCGGTGCTGGCCGGCGAGCGGCCGTTCGACGAGACCACGATGCTGGACGACGACGAGCCCGTCGCAGCACCCGTCGACGAGCCGGTCCGGGAGCGCGCTCACCAGCCTGCGGCACTGTAGGCCGTCGCGTAGGCTCCGGGCTGTGCTCCGCACACAGCCCGGCCTTCGCGTCCTCGGGCCCGCCGACCTGCCCGCGATGCTGGAGCTGGCGGCGGCCGACCCGGTGGTGAACGTCTTCGCCGACTACCGCGCCCGGCTCACCCAGCTGGACCCGCGGTGGCTCGGCGGGGAGATGTGGGGCTACCACCAGGACGGCCGGCTCGTCTCGGCCTGCCACGCGGCCGCCAACCTGGTGCCGGTGCAGGCCACCCCGGAGGCGCTCGTCGCGTTCGCCGACCGGGCCGCCGGCCAGCCCCGGCGCTGCGCCACGATCGTCGGGCCGGCCGAGGCCGTCGGGCCGCTGTGGGAGCGGCTCGCTCCGCGCTGGCCCGAGCCGCGCGACGTCCGGTGGCGGCAGCCGCACCTGCAGATCGGCACCGAGCCCGCCCTGGCGCCGGACCCGCTGGTACGGCGCACCGAGCAGGCCGACCTGGACGTGCTCTACCCGGCGTGCGTGGCGATGTACACCGAGGAGGTCGGCGTCTCGCCCGAGCTCGGCGGCGGGGCCGACCTCTACCGCGCCCGGGTCGCCCAGCTCGTCGCCAAGGGCTGGTCCTTCGCCCGGATCGAGAGCGGCCGGGTCGTGTTCAAGGCCGAGGTGGCGGCCGCCTCGCCGTACGCCTGCCAGGTGCAGGGCGTCTACGTCGACCCCGCCCGGCGCGGCGAGGGGCTGGCCGCCGCGGGGATGGCCGCCGTGGTGCACCTGGCCCTGGCGAGCATCGCGCCCGTCGTCTCCCTCTACGTCAACGAGCACAACGTGGCGGCGCGGCGCGCCTACGCCCGCGCCGGCTTCGAGCAGACCGGCACGTTCTCGACGATCATGTTCTGACCGTCGCGGGCCGTTCAGAGGTCCGACCGCCCGTGGTCTTGCCAAGTTCACCGCCGGTCGCGAAGGTGGGTCACGGTGCTCCGCGCTCGGGGAGCCGTCAGGTGAGGAGCAGGCATGGTCAAGGTCATGAGATTCGTCGCCGGATGCGCGGCCGTCGCCCTCGCGGGCGCCCCGCTCGCCCTCGGCTCCACGGCCGCGGACGGCGCCCCGTCGGCGCAGGCGCCGCGCCACCAGGTCCAGCAGCGGCCGGCCCGGCCCGGGCTGCCGGGCGGGTTCAAGCACCTCGTGGTGATCTACGAGGAGAACCACTCCTTCGACAACCTGTACGGCGGGTGGGGGCCGGTCGACGGCCAGCACGTCAACGGTCGGTTCCACGCCACGACGGCCCGCAAGACCCAGGTCGCGCAGGACGGCAAGGCGTACTCCTGCCTGCTCCAGGACGACGCGAACCTCGCCAGCCCGCCGCAGCCGGCCGACTGCTCCGACAGCGGGCACGGCGTCACCAGCCACTTCCCGAACAAGCCGTTCGCGATCGACCGGTACATCAGGCCCGCCGACACCACCTGCCCGGTGCCGGGCGTCTTCGCGGCCAACGGGATACCGAAGGGGCTCGGCGAGCCGGGCGGCTGCACCCGCGACATCGTGCACCGCTTCTACCAGGAGCAGTACCAGATCCACGGCGGCAGGCAGGACCGCTACACCACCGGGTCGGACGCGGTCGGGCTGACCCAGGGGTTCTACAAGACCCGGCAGCTCCCGATCTACAAGTACCTGCACCGCAAGGGCGCCCCTCACTACGTGCTGGCCGACCGGTTCTTCCAGGCCGCGTTCGGCGGCTCGTTCCTCAACCACCAGTGGCTCATCGCCGCCCGCACGCCGCTCGACACCAGCCACGGCGCCGGCGGCGCGCTCAACTCGGTGCTGGACAGCAACGGCATGGTCACGACCTACCCCCTCTACAAGCCCACGGGGACGGTCCTG
>DASTGV010000150.1:0-10503 GCA_035718765.1 Nocardioidaceae bacterium | reverse complement strand
TCGAACACGAGGTCGAGCACGGTCGGGCGGCGTCCGGTCCCGAAGTGCTCGAACCGGACGCGGTAGCTGACCACCAGGCTGCGGGGGTCGGCGGAGATGGCGAGGATCCGGCCGCGCCCGACGCCGCTCCAGAACCTCCGGTAGGTGTCCAGGCCGCCGCTCTCCCGCTGGAACTTCGGGGTCAGCATCGGCCAGGCGGTGTCCGGGTCGGACCCGACGGCCGCGACGTAGCCGCGGATGAAGGACCTCATCCCCCGCGCCGTCGGTCGCGCCGGGTGGCTGGGGCTCGGCGTGGAGCTCGGACCGGACGCGGCGTCCGACGGGGTCGTGGGCGTCCCCGCGCCGGCCGACGCCGGCTGGCGGTCGGGAAGGACCGCGAACAGCACCAGGCCCACCACGACCGCCACGGCGAGGGCGACCAGCGCCCCGATCGCCGCGGTGCGCGAACGTCCCGGGGGCCCGGCGGCCGGCACGGCCTCGTCCGGCGGGGGGACCGGACCGGCGGCCCCCAGCTGCCGGGTCTCCGTCGCCGGGTCGTCCCGGGGCGCCTCGACCGGGGCGAGCGGCGCCGTCCGCCGCACCCGTCCGGCCGGTCCGGCGAGGAAGTCGCGCACCTGCACCATCGACCACCGCCGGGCCGGGTCCTTGACCATGGTCGCCTCGAGCAGCGGGGCCATCCAGCCGGCGTCGGCCAGGCGCGGCGGCTCGTCGTGGACGAGGCGGTACAGGCCGCCCATCACGTTGTCGCCCATCTCGTAGGGCGGCCGTCCGGACAGGACGTGGAAGATCGTGGCCCCCAGCGACCAGACGTCGACGGCCTCGTCACCCCGGTGCCCGGCCGCCACCTCGGGGGCCAGGTACGCCGGCGAGCCCGTGACCAGGCCGGTCTGCGTCAGCGTCGGGTCCGCCGCGATCCGGGCGATGCCGAAGTCGGTCAGCTTCACCCGCCGGTTCCGGTCGACCAGGATGTTCGACGGCTTCACGTCCCGGTGCACGATGCCCGCGGCGTGCGCCGCGACGAGCGCGTCGGCCGTCTGCCACAGCAGCGGCGCCGCCTCGTCGGGCGAGAGCCGGCCCCGCTCCCGGACGAGCCGGGCGAGGGTGGTGCCCTCGACGTACTCCATCACCAGCCACTGGGCGTCGGTGTCGACGTCGACGGCGAGGTTGAAGACCGCCACCACGTGCGGGTGGCTGAGCTGCGCGGCCAGGCGGGCCTCGCGCTCGGCGCGCGCGAGGTCGGTGCTGTCCGCTCCGGGGAGCATGCCGATCCGCTTGAGGGCCACCTCCCGGTCGAGCACCTCGTCGACGCCGAGCCAGACCGCCCCCATGCCGCCGCGTCCGATCTCACGCTCGAGCGTGTACCTGCCTGCGATCACGGGTGCCCTTCTCGTCCGGTGTCCTGGTCAGCCCCGATCGATGGTAGGGCGCCCCGGCCCCCGGTCCGCGCGCCGCTCAGCTCGCCGGTCGCGCCAGGTCACCGGTCAGGTGGAGAGGGTGACCATCCGCTGGGTGGCGCGGGTCAGCACGACGTACAGGGTGGCACGCCCGGTGGCGGACTCGGCCTCGATCTCGTCGGGGGTGACCACGACGATGCCGTCGAACTCGAGCCCCTTGGTCTCGAGGCCGGTGAGCACCGCGACCCGGGCCTGGCTGCCGCCGGACGCGTCCGCGGCGAGGTGCGACCACGAGTCGAGCCACTCCTGGACCTGGGCCCGCCGGGCGACGGGTACGACGATCCCGACCGTGCCCTCGACGGCGTCGGCCAGCTCGGTCACCGCGTCCCGGGTGCCCTCGCGCAGGTCGGTGACCGTGCGCTCCTCCGGGTGGGTGCCGGTCTCGCGCACCGCGTCGGGGAGGTCGGCGTCCAGGCCCACGCGCTCGGCGTAGCGGGCCGCGAAGTCGTAGATCTCCTTGCTGTTGCGGTAGTTCGTCGACAGGTGGAACCCGTGCCGGGGCTTGTCACCGAGCGCGGTCTCCCGCGCCGTCTCGGCCTCGGCCGGCACCGGCCACGACGACTGCGCCGGGTCGCCGACGACGGTCCAGGTCGCGGTGCGGCCGCGGCGACCGACCATCCGCCACTGCATCGGGGTGAGGTCCTGCGCCTCGTCGACCAGCACGTGGGCGTACCCGTCGTCCTCGACCCGCACCGTCGTGCGCGGCCGGTGCGGCTCGCGCTCGTGGCGGTCGAAGGTGGTGCTCAGCTCCGGGACGTTCTCGTCGAACAGCTCGGCCAGCGGGTCGAGCTCGGCGTCCCGGTCGTTCTGCGGGCGCTCGGGCACGTCGCCGAGCTCGTAGCGCAGCTCGTCGAGGAGCGCGATGTCCTCGATCGACCAGTCGTCGGGGGCGACGCGGTACTCCCGCGGCTCCCGGACCGGCCCCCACGACTTCGACAGCAGCGCCTGGTCCTCCTGGCTGAGGACCCCCTCCCCGACCCGGGCCAGCAGCTCCGGGTCGCGCAGCCAGCCGAGCACGTCGGTCGCGTCCAGCGGCGGCCACCAGCCCAGCACGAAGTCGACGAACGCGGCGGTGCCGAGCAGCACGTCGTTGAACTCGTCGCGGCCGCGCTCCCGGCCCCGCTCGCCGCGCACCTGGCGCCACAGCGCGTCGAGCAGCGCCGAGGCGACCCGCGGCACCTGCCGGTTGCGCCGGCCCTGCGACAGCAGGTGGCGGCGGATCTGGGCGAGCTCCCGCGGGCCGAGCACCAGGTTGTCGTCGCGGTAGAACACCCGCAGCTCGCGGGGGGCGTCCGGGACCGCCTGGCGCGCCGTACGCCGCAGCAGCTCGGCCATCCGCGCGGCGCCCTTCACGTCCGCGACGGCCGGCTCGTCGTGCCGGAACGACCGGATCCCGTCGACCACCTCGCCGAGCGAGCGCAGCGCCACCGCGGTCTCGCCCAGCGAGGGCAGCACCCGCTCGATGTAGCGCATGAACACCCCGGACGGGCCGACGACCAGGACGCCGCCGCGCTCGTACTTCTGCCGGTCGCTGTAGAGGAGGTACGCCGCGCGGTGCAGCGCGACCACGGTCTTGCCGGTGCCCGGGCCGCCGGAGATCGAGACCACGCCCTTGCTGGGCGCGCGGATCGCCTTGTCCTGCTCGGCCTGGATGGTGGCGACGATCGAGTGCATGGTGCGGTCGCGGGCCCGGGACAGCTGGGCCATCAGCGCGCCCTCGCCGACCACGACCAGGTCGGTCTCGGCCCCGGCGTCGAGCAGGTCGTCCTCGACGGCCACGACTCGGGCGCCGGTGCAGCGCAGCACCCGGCGGCGCACGACGCCCTGGGGGTCGGCGGCCGTGGCCTGGTAGAACACCGCCGCGGCCGGGGCCCGCCAGTCGATGAGCAGCGAGTCGCGGTGCTCGTCGCGCAGCCCGATCCGGCCGATGTAGCGCGGCGCCTCGCCGTCGGCGGACAGGTCGAGCCGCCCGAACACCAGGCCCTCGTGGGCGGCGTTCAGCGTCGCGATCCGCTTCGCGGCCTGGAACACCATCGCGTCGCGCTCGACGAGGCCGCCCTCGTGGCCGAGCCGGCCGCGGCCGTGACCCTCGCGGGCGAGCGCCTCGGCGTTCCTCGTCGACACCTCGAGCTGGGTGTAGACGCGGTCGACGAACTCCTGCTCGTGGGCGATCTCCTGCTGAGCCACGGTGTCGTGGGTCGTGTTGACCCCCGGGCTGACGTGGTCGACGGACACGGCGACGGCTCCTGGATGCGGATCAGAACCTGGGTGCTGGGCACCCGTTTCGGGCAAGTGGGCAACTCTACCCCGCGGCCGATACCCCGGGTCCGCGTTTTCGCCGAGACGGCCCTCGACCGGTCAGAACGTCTCCGGCCCGTAGATCGCCAGGCCGATGCTCTTGCCGGGCTGCGGCCGCGTGACACGGACCACGACCAGGTGCGTCTGCCGGGGGGTGAGCCGCACGCCGTACGCGAAGGCGCCGGCGCGGCTCCGGTCGGCCACGGTGCCGTCGACGCTCACCACCACCTGGCCGGGCGTGCCGGGGCTGGTCGCCCAGCCGATGACCTGCCGGCCCGGGGTCGCCGCCACGGCGACCCGGAGGATCTGGCGGTCCTGGTCGACCTGCTCGCCGCGGAAGTAGCTGTAGCCGACCGAGCGGACCCGCAGCTTGGGCGGCATCCGGAAGCCGGCCAGCCGTGGCGGGGCCTGCACCATCGGCTCCTGCGGCACGAACGGCCGCGGGGCGGGGTCCGGGAGCAGGGTCGGCGCCACGACGAAGCCGGTGACGGCCGCGACGGCGGCCGCGACCAGGGCGGCCCAGGCGGCCGCGTGGCGGCGGGTGGCGCCCGAGCGGACCCGGCCGGCCACCGCCGAGAGCCGGGCCTGGGCGCCCAGCGGCTCCGTCCCGCCGAGGGCCTCCGCCTCCCGCCGCAGGACGTCGCGCAGGTCGTCGACGCCCAGGTCGCCTCCCGGATGCGTTCGCCGGTGTGCGGCCCGGCGGGGGTCGACCCGGAGCCGGGCCAGCGCCGTGGCCGTCTGGCTGCTCACGGTGCCGACCGAGCAGGAGAGCACCTCCGCGGTGTCGGCCTCGGCGAGGTCGTCGTAGAAGCGCAGCACGACCACCGCGCGCTGCCGCCGGGTCAGCCGGCCGAGCGCGGCCCAGAGGTCGTGGTGGGTCTCCCGCTCGGTGCCGGTGGCCTGTCGCGGCTCCAGGTCGCGGGTCGGCCGCTCACCGCGCCACCGGCGGCGCCACCAGGTCGCGTAGGTGGTGGCCAGGGTCGTGCGGGCGTACGGCTCCGGCTGCTCGTCGAGCCGCGTCCACGCGAACCACGCCTTGGTCAGCGCGGTCTGCAGCAGGTCCTCGGCCAGGGACGGGTCGCGGGTGAGGAGGTACGCCGTACGCAGCAGCCCGTCCGAGCACACGACGACGAACTCCTCGAAGTCGGGACGGGTGTCCCCGCGCCTGCTCACCGGGACCCTCCACTCGATGACGGGGGCCCCGATGCCCGCCTGCTGCCTGGTCCTCACACCAGCATGTACCACCCGGCGACTCCCCGGCGGGCGGAACTCGGTTGACCTCAAGTCCGGTTGAGGTCGCAGGATGGGGCCCATGCCGACCCGAGCGCCGACCGCCGCACCCCCGAGACTGCGTGAGCACCTCGCCCTCTCGGTGGGCACCGTCGCCATGGTCACGCTCACCGCGTTCGCGGACCGCGCGGTGGGTACGGCGCTGCCGAGCATCGTGCGCGACCTGGACGCGCTGGCGTCGTTCGGGCTCGCCAACGCCGCACCGGCCGCGAGCTTCCTGGTCACGCTCGCCTTCGCCGGTGCCTGGGCCGACCGGCGGGGACCGCTGCCGGTGCTGCGCACGGGGGTCGTGGCATTCGGGCTGGCGCAGCTGCTGGTCGGCCTGGCCCCGACGATCACGGTGGCCGTGGTGGGCCGGCTGCTCAGCGGCATCGGCGAGGCGCTCGTCGACGTCTCGCTGATCGTGCTCGTGGCCCGCGCGCTGCCGTCCGAGCTCCGGCCGCGGATCTTCTCGCTGGTCTCCGCGGCCTGGGTGCTGCCGTCGGTGCTCGGACCGGTGGTGACCGGCCTGGTCACCGAGCAGCTGGGCTGGCGGTGGGTGTTCCTCGGGGTGCTGGTGCTGGTCCCGCCCACGTGGCTGCTGCTGCGGCCGGCGCTCGGCGGGGCGCTCCCGGTCTCCTCCGGCGGGGCGGCGGGCACCGGCGCCGGGTGGGCGGTGGCCGCCGGGGTGTCGGTGCTCGCGCTCACCCTGGCGGGCGAGCAGCTGACCGCCCACCCCGGTCCGGCGTGGCTGGTGCTCGCCGGGGCCGCGGCGCTGCTGGCCCTCGCCGTGGCCCGGCTGCTGCCGGCGGGGACGCTGCGCGGGTCCGCCGGGCTGCCGGCGGTGATCGCGGTCCGCGGCCTGGTCAGCGTGGCGTTCGGGGCCGTCGGGGCGTTCCTGCCCCTGCTGCTCACGCTGCTGCACGGGTTCCGGCCGAGCCAGGCGGGCGTCAGCCTGACGGTGACCGGGGTGACGTGGGCGTTCGGGTCGTGGGTGCAGGGGCGGGACCTGCCCTTCCGCCGGGCGACGGTGCTCCGGGCGGGGCTGGTGGCGATGACCGCCGGTCTCGCGGTCGCCACCCTCCTGGTGGTGCCGGGTCTCTCGCCCTGGTGGGGACTCGTGGGCTGGGCGCTGGCCGGGGTCGGCATGGGCATCTCGTCCTCGACGCTGTCCGTGCTGATGCTCGACCTGTCCCCCGACGACCAGCAGGGCCGCAACAACAGCGCCGCCCAGACGTCCGCGGCGGCGGCGATGGCGGTCGGCCTGGCGTTCGGTGGAGCGCTCGTGGCGGTCACCGCCCCGTCGCCGGGCCCGGCGGTCTTCGCGGTGCTGCTCGCCGGCGGCACCCTGGCCGCCGCGCTCGGCGTGCTGCTCGCCGGGCGGGTGGGTGCGCCCACCTCGCCGGCCTGACGGCGACCGGGGCGCTAGGTCGTCGTGTGGACGATGAGCACGTCACAGCTCGCGCGGTAGGCCACGTCCGAGGGCACCGACCCGAGCAGCCGGCGCGACAGCCGGTTCATCCCGCGGTTGCCGACGACGATGAGGGCCGGTGCGTTGCCCTCCGCCTCGGACAGGAGCGCCTCCACCGCGTCACCCGGGACCAGCTTGCCCTCCGGGGAGGACGCGCCGGCTGCGCGGGCGGCGTCCAGGGCGGCGTCCAGGGCTGACTGGGCGGCTTCCGAGCCGGTGACCCGGAACCTCGTGTCGTCCAGGCCGGGTGTCATCCGGGCCTGGTCCCGGGCCGCCACCGGGTGGTAGGCACACACCACCAGCAGCTGGGCCGTCATCCCGCCGGCGAGGTCGGCCGCCGTCGCCACTGCCTGCAGGGACGTCTCGGAGCCGTCGGTCCCGACGAGAACCGTTCGATACCTCATGCGCGCGGCCCTTCCGTTGGTGGCCGATGACGGCCGGTGTCGTCAGTGTTCGTCGCGGCGACGCTTGCGTGGCGGGGGCGGTGGCGGCGGGGCTTCGCCGTGGTGCTCGGGGATCGCCTCCAGGCCGTGGTGGCGGAGCTGTTCGGGGAGCTCCTCCTCGGTCATCTCGTGGGGGTGCAGGATCTCGGGCGGGCTCACCAGGAGCCAGACCACGAACAGCACGCCGGTGCCGAGCATGACGAGCCCGATGATCAACGACAGGTTGACCCCTGCGGCCTTCCTGATGTCCGCGTCGCTGGCGTTGAGGCCCACGATCGTGACGATGATCCCGAAGATCAGGAACAGGCTGCCGGTGAAGGCCCGGATGTCGAAGAGCAGGGCGAGCGGGTCGGTGGCACGTTCACCGGGACGTTCCTCTGGCGTTGTCACGGCGAGCTCCTTCTTCAGACGACGTAGAGACCGACGTACAGGGCCGCGTTCAGGGCCAGCACGCCCATGCCGAGGACGAACGGTGACCGGTACCAGGAGTACTTGCCGACCTCGGACCTGTCCTTGATCTCCATCCCGTAGACGAGCCCGTGCAGCTCCTCGTTCGTCTTCGGCTGCTCGAGCATCGACGCGATGACCATGCTGACGGCTCCCACGGCGAAGGCACAGATGGATCCCCACATGGTCTCGTGCAGGTCGCTGCGGAAGCTCAGCACGCCCTGCTTGTAGAGCGCGTAGACGATGACCGCGGTCACTGTGCCGGTCAGGATCCCCCAGAAGCCCGCACTCTTGCTGGCCCGGCGCCAGAACATGCCGACGATGAAGGCGCAGAAGAGCGGGACGTTGAAGAACGAGAACAGCGTCTGCAGGTAGTTGGAGATGTTGCTGAAGCTGGAGGCGATGAGGGCCGTGGCGACCGCCAGCGCCACGCCACCGACGGTGGCCCAGCGTCCGACGGTGAGGTAGTAGCGGTCCGGTCGCCCGGGCTTGAGGTAGTCCTGCCAGATGTCGTAGGTGAACACCGCGTTGAAGCTGGACACGTTGGCGGCCATGCCGGCCATGAACGCCGCGAGCAGCCCGGTCACGGCCACCCCCAGCACCCCCTGCGGCAGGTACTTCGCCATCAGGGCGGGGATGGCCTGGTTGTACTCCAGGTTGCCCCCGCCGCTGCCGATCCCGGGAAGCAGCACCAGGGCCGCCATGCCGGGCAGCACGGTGATGAGCGGCACGAACGACTTCGGGTAGGCCCCGATGATGGGGGTCAGCCGCGCGGAGTGGCCGTCCTTGGCGGCCATGGCCCGCTGCACCTCGGCGAAGTTGGTCGTCCAGTAGCCGAAGGACAGGCAGAAGGAGAGCCCGAGGATGATGCCGATCCAGTCACCCACCGGGTTGGACCCTCCGATGCCGGTGCCCGTCCACGGGTGGATGAAGGCGGTCCCGTGCTCGGCCGAGAGGGTGCGGAAGAGCTTGCCGAGGCCTCCGCTCTCCTTGAGGGCGATGATCGTCAGCGGCACCATCCCGATCATGATCACGAAGAACTGCATGACCTCGTTGTAGATGGCGCTGGTCAGGCCACCGAGCAGGATGTAGGACAGCACGAAGGCCGCCGACAGCACGATCGCCAGCAGCAGCGGGATCCCGAGCAGTGCCTCGAGGACGATGGCGAGGGCGTAGAGGTTGACGCCGGCGATGAGGATGCTGCCGAGCACGAAGGTGATCGCGTTGATCAGGTGCGCCTTCGGGTCGAACCTCAGCCGGAGGTACTCGGGGACGCTGCGCACCTTGGACCCGTAGTAGAACGGCATCATCACGATGCCGAGGAACACCATCGCGGGGATCGCGCCGATCCAGAAGTAGTGCACCATCGAGGCGCCGTACTGGGCCCCGCTGGCGGACTGTCCGAGCAGCTCGACGGCACCGATGTTGGCCGAGATGAAGCCGATCCCGGTGACCCAGGCGGGCAGGGACCGGCCGGCCAGGAAGAAGTCGAGCGAGGACTTGACGCCACGCTTCAGGGCGAACCCGATGCCGAGGACGAAGCTGAAGTAGATCACGATCAGCACGACGTCGACCGGGCTCAGGTTGAGGTTCAGGTTGCTGGTCGCCGCTGCATGGACCATGCCGGCCCCCCGATGAGTAGTCGAAGTGCTCGTCGCCTCACAGAGTCACAGGGCGCGCACCTTGACGCGGGGGGCGTCTGTGGCTGTCGAGCGAGATCCCGAGGAGGTCGCTCCGTCTTTTCTTCGTTGATCATGCAGCCGAGCAGCCGATACGGCAATACGTCACGACATCCGGTGTCCACCTTGCCCCCGGTGCTCCTGAAAAGACCGGCGGGCCCGACCGCTACTTCTTCCGGTTGAGGAACGCCAGCATCGCCGCCTTGGCCTCCTCGGACCCGAACAGCCGCGCCGAGAGCCGGGCGAGCTCCGGTCCGTGCTCGTCGATGCGCGCGACCAGCGGCCGGCCCAGCAGCAGCTTGGTCTCCCGCAGGCCCTGGGGGTTCCCCTTCGCCAGGGCGGCGCACACCTCGTCGACCTCGAGGTTCAGCTCGTCCTCGGGGACGGCCTTCGTGACCAGGCCCATCCGCTCGGCGTCGCGGCCGGTGAACACCTCGCCGGTGAGGAACGTCAGCGCCGCCGAGCGGTCGGTCATCCGGGGCAGCACGGACAGGGAGATCGCGGCCGGGGTGAGGCCGAGGCGCACCTCGGTGAACGCGTACGTCGCGTCCAGCGCGCTGACCGCGACGTCGGAGGCGGCGACGATCCCGATACCACCCGCCCGGACGTTGCCGTGCACGCGCGTGACGACCGGCTTCGGCAGCGTGGCGATCCTCCGCTGGAGGTCGACCAGCACCCCCGCGGCCTGCTCCATGCCCTGGTCGCTGGCCTCGGACAGGTCCGCGCCGGAGCAGAACGTGCGACCCTCGGCCCGGATGAGCACGACCTTGACCTCGACGTCCCCCTCGGCCCTCGCGAGCCCGTCGTACAGCTCGCGGACCAGCTGCTTCGACAACGCGTTGCGGTTGTGCTGAGAGTCCAGCACCAGCGACGCCACCGCGTCGTCGACCCGGTAGTGCACCAGCTCCGTCTCGGACATCGCGCTCCTCTAGCTCGGCGACCCGTCACCTGGAAGGCAAGGTGGGCGGCGTGTCGCACAGGAAGTGACGGGTCGGTCAGTAGGACTTGGGCAGGCCCAGCGAGTGCATGCCCACGAAGTTCAGGATCATCTCCCGGCTCACCGGTGCGATCCGGCCCGCGCGGGCGGCGACCAGCAGCCCCGCGACACCGTACTCCTGGGTGATGCCGTTGCCGCCGTGCGCCTGGACGGCCCGGTCGGCGGCGTCGCAGGCGGCCTCGGCGGCGGCGTACTTCGCCATGTTCGCCGCCTCGCCCGCGGCCGCGTCGTCGCCGGCGTCGTAGAGCGCGGCCGCCTTCTGGGTCATCAGCCGGGCCAGCTCGATCTCGATCTTGGACTGCGCGAGCGGGTGGGCGAGGCCCTGGTGGCTGCCGATCGGGGCGCCGAAGACCTCGCGCTCCTTGACGTAGGCCACCGCCTTGTCGAGCGCGAACCGGGCCAGGCCCGTCGAGAAGGACGCGGCCATGATCCGCTCCGGGTTGAG
>DASTGV010000149.1:0-12730 GCA_035718765.1 Nocardioidaceae bacterium | reverse complement strand
ACGCACAGCGGTGTCATGCTGAGACGTGATCTCCGCCCTCGGCCTCGCGCTGCTCGCCGCGATCGAGCCGCTCGGGATCATCGCGTTCATCGCCGTGCTCGGCTCGCACGGCGGGCGCAGGAACACCCGCGGGTTCATCGTCGGCTGGGTGCTGTGCGCCTGCGTCGTCGCGCTCGCGACGCTGCTGGTCTCCGGCGACAGCCACACGGGCCACGTCTCCACGACGATCAGCTCAGCCGGCCTGCTCCAGGTCGCGCTGGGCCTCATCTCGTTGGCCTACCTCGTCGTGCGGCGCCGGCGCGACCCGGCGGCACTGAAGCGGTCGGACGACGCCCTGGTGAAGCAGGACAACCTCGGGCCGGTCGGGGCCGCGACGATCGCGGCCGCGGTGCAGGGATGGCCGGTCGTGGCAGCCGCGGTCGCCGCCGTGCTCGAGTCCACCGGCGGCAGCACCCAGCGGCTGCTCGGCGTGGCCGCCGTGATCGTGGTGTCGGTCTCGACATACGTGGCGGCGCACGTGCTGGCCGGACGCGAGCCGGAGCGTACGGCGGCGCGGCTCGGGGCCTTGCGCCGGTGGATCGAGGCGCGCCGTGACCGGGTCGTCGACATCCTGCTCCTGGGAGCCGGCGGATACCTGATCGTGCATGGGGTGCTCGCCCAGATCGCCAAGTGACGCGGCACCACGGCACAGGGGAGCGTCGGTGCCTGCCGAGCACCGTGACCGGCGTCGTGGCGGGAGGCAGCGTGCCCGTCTAGGGTGCGGACCATGGAAGGCATCGTGCTTCGGGTCCGTCTGATCACCGGTCACAGCATGGATGTCAGGTACGAGGAGGCCGACGCGGGCAGCGAGGACGAGGTCGTCGACCACGTCGTCTCCACGCTGGCGGAGGCTTCCGGTGTGCTGCGCTGCCGGCACGGCGACCGGCTCCTCGTGCTGTACGCCAGGGGCGTCGCCGCCATCGAGGTCGCGCCGCGCGGCGCGGTCCTCTGAGGATCGCCCAGCAGCCGAGGACCCAGCCGGGACCTCGTGCGGAGCGTGGTGGTCATGCTTCGTCGCCGTGACCCGAGGCGCTCAGCCACGCTGCGGCTCGCCGCGCCGACGCGCGCGACAGCCAGGCGTCCTGGACGAGCTCCACGAGCTCCTCGCGCGTGAGCTCGGCGATGCGGCTGGCCCTCAGCAGCACCGACGGGTGGCCGTCGAAGTGTGCCGTGGTGAAGAACGGCGTCGACTCGTCCTGCACCAGTGCCTGCTTGTCAGCCTCCGAGGCGACCCAGAAGACGATCACGTCGGGAAGTCGTTCCCCTGTCACCGGATCGACCGCGTCGGGCCGGGGGGTGCGGAAGAAGATGAAGGACTTGCCGCCCACCTGGTAGATCGGGTTGCCGCGCGAGCCGTGCTCGACGGTGACGTGGGGCAGCGCCCGCGCCAGCTCGTGGACCTCCTCGACACGCGCTCTCCGCCCGGCACCCGCCATGCCAGGAGCGTACGGGGGGCGTGCCGGGCGACGTGCCGGGCAACCTGGCGCCCGAGCGTCTCAGGGCGCGAGAGCTGCCCGCCTCCCAGTCCGGGCGAACCGCCCTCTTCTGCACCGATGTCCGCAAGTCGGCTGCGCGGACTCGGTGCGAAGATGAAAGCGTGCCTGCCGCAGACCACGAGCCGACTTCTGGTGCGGCACGGTCGCGCGCGGCACCGAGGGGGCGGCCCGCATGTCGATGACCGGGTCGGGCTTCCTGCTCGTCGTTGCCGTCCTCACCGCCGTCGCGATCGCCGTCGCGGTGGTGTCGTGGTCCGCGCTGGCCGGAAGCGGGGTCGGCAAGATCCTGGGCCGGCTCGGGGTTCTGCTCCTGATCAACCTGCTGGTGCTGCTCACGGCGGCGATCCAGGTCAACGACCAGTACCTCTTCTTCGCCGGGTGGAGCGACCTCAAGGGCGCCCTGACGGGAACCATCACGAAGACCACGATCACCCGTGGCGGGAACGCCAGCACGGCGGCCCAGAACCACGTCGCCGGCGTCTCCGCTCACGCAGGCGCGACGCTGCCGCCCCTTCCCGTGAACCGGATGACGTCGAACGGGGTGATCACCTACTCCGTCAAAGGTCCGGCCAGCGGACTGACGGGGGAGGTCAGCGTGCAGCTGCCTGCCGGTTACACCGCGGCCGGGAACAGCACCCGCTACCCGGTGATGGAGGCGTTCCAGGGGTATCCCGGCACGACCCAGCAGTGGATCACGACCATGGACCTGGGCGGCGCGATGGCGACCGCGGTCGCCGGCCACCAGATGCGGCCCGCCCTGATCGTCGAGCCTCAGACGGAGTTCCCCCTCGGCACGGACACCGAGTGTGTGAACGGACGACCGGGGCTGCCCCAGGTGGAGACCTTCCTGACGGTCGACGTACCGAACTGGGTCACCCACCACTTCCGGGTGGCGACGGATCGAGCGTCCTGGGCAACCATCGGGCTGTCGACCGGGGCCTGGTGCGCGGCCATGGCGGCCATGCTGCACCCGGCGCAGTACTCAGCGGCGATCGTGATGGGTGGGTACTTCCGTCCCGAGTTCGGTCCGCTCTACCAACCCTTCGTGCCCACCGGACCCCTGGACCATCGGTACAACCTGGTCCACCTTGCGCGGCGCAACCCTCCCTCCCTGGCGATGTGGCTCGAGACGTCCCACGCCGACAGGGTCTCCTACGGCTCCTCGGCCCCCTTCCTCAAGGCTGCTCGACCACCTCTCGCGGTCCACGGTGTCGTCCTGCAGCACGCCGGGCACCGGATCGGGCTGTGGCAGCAGCTGCTGCCGTCGACCCTTCGGTGGCTCGGAGCGAACGTGCCCGGGTTCCACTAGCCCCGACGACCTGCGTGACCCGGCTCCCAGCGCAGGTCCTCAAGACGGCGGCCCGTGGAGCCGATGAAGGAGGCGTGATCTCGGGAGTCCAGAGACCTGGGTGGCGGCCCCGCCTGCTGGTCGTGACCGTCCTCGTGGCCCTCCTCGTCGGCAGCAGCCCGGTGTACGCGACCGGTCATCACGGGCGGGCGGCACACGGTGGAACGCACCAGGCGAAGAAGCACCTCGGCAAGAAGCGAGCCACCCACAGGAAGCGGCCCCACCGCCGGCCGTCGACCCAGGGGGACACCCCGTCGCCCGCCGCCACGGCTACCGCGGCGGCTCCGGTGCCGAGCACCCAGCTCGCGCCGGCCGTGCGGGGCACGGCCGTGCGGGGCACGTCCGCGGTGTCGCCGTCGGGGTGGCTCACCACCGGGGACGCCACGCGACGGCTCGACCCCCTGACGGCCGCCGAGCTCAAGCCGAGCACGTCGCGGTCCGCCGTGCACGTCGCCGTCGACGACACCAGCCGCTACCAGTCGATGGACGGGTTCGGGGCAGCGCTCACCGAGTCCTCGGCACACCTGCTGATGCAGCTGAAGCCCGCGGCCCGCACCGCGGCACTGCGGTCCTTGTTCGACCCGGTCACCGGCGCCGGGATGGACCTGGTGCGGCTGCCCCTGGGGTCGAGTGACTTCGCGCTGTCCCGCTACACCTACGACGACCTGCCCGCGGGCCAGACCGACCCGACCCTGAGCCGGTTTACCCTCGCGCACGACGACGCCGAGATCGTGCCGGTCCTCCAGGAGGCCCTGCAGATCAACCCCTCACTGCGCGTGCTGGGCACCCCGTGGAGCGCGCCCGCGTGGATGAAGAGCAACCAGTCGTTGCTGGGCGGCACGCTGGCCGACGGCTACACCGACGTCTACGCCGGCTACCTCGTCCGCACGGTCCAGGCACTGCGCGCGCGACAGATCCCGATCCGGTTCCTGACGTTGGGCAACGAGCCGCGGTACGCCCCCGCGGACTACCCCGGCATGCTGCTCAGCCCTCAGCAGGAGGCCGCCCTGGCCGGCGCCGTCGCCGGCCGGCTGGCTCAGGCGGGCATCACCGACGTCCAGCTGATCGGCTACGACCACAACTGGGACGACACGAGCTACGCCACGAGCCTGCTCGCGGACCCGGCCGCGCGCAGCGCCCTCGCCGGCACCGCGTTCCACTGCTACGCCGGGGACCCGAGCGCCCAGAGCACCGTGCACGACGCCGCCCCCGACAAGGGCATCTGGTTCACCGAGTGCTCCGGGGGCAGCTGGTCACCTGAGTACGCCGGCAACCTGGGCTGGGACGCGAACACGCTGCTGCTCGGCGCGACCCGGAGCTGGGCGCGCAGCGTCCTGCTGTGGAACCTGGCCCTGGACCCCGCGGGCGGACCGCACACCGGCGGCTGCAGCTCGTGTCGCGGCGTGCTCACGATCGACCCGGCCACCGGTGCGGTGACCCGCAACGTCGAGTACGACGTGCTCGGCCAGGCCGGCAAGGGCGTGCGGCCGGGCGCCGTACGCGTGGCGACACCGGAGTCGGTCTACGGCGTCAAGACGGTGGCGTACGTCAACCCGGACGGCACCCACGCGCTGACGGCCTACAACAGCTGGCAGTCCGACCAGACCCTGGTGGTCGACGCCGGCTCGCGTCACGTCGGCGCGCCGCTGCCCGCGGGGTCCGTGGTCACGCTCGTCTGGTGACACCGCGGCGTCGCCGGAGCGTCGGCCTCACCACGTGAACGTCGCCAGCGCTCCCGCCGGCATCCGCGCGGCGAACGACCGCCGCCCCGCGCCCACCGTGACCCTGCGAGACGCCGAGCCGTCGTTGTAGGCGACCAGGGCGTGCGACCCGTCCGGGTTCCGGAAGGCGACGGCGGCCAACCCGGACCCGGGCCGGACGCGAGCGCCGATCACGCGCGCCCCGGGAGTGACGAAGCGGCCGACATGGCCCCACGCGTAGTAGGCCGCACTGGGCGTGACGGTGCCGGTCGACGGGTCCACGGTCACCAGGCCCCGGCAGTCGCGGCAGCCGCCGTTCTGCGGACCACCGCGCGCATCGAGGGCGAGGTTCCACTTGAGCAGCCAGGCCGCGCCGTTGCGGATCGCGCCGACCAGCAGCGTCCGTGACTCGTACCTCAGGTCGTGGGCGAACCCTCCGGACCACGCACCGCCGCTGCACTCGCTGACGGCGACGGCCACCCCGGGGTGGCGGCGGCGGATCTCCCGCAGCGCGGACACGTCCCCGCGGTAGCAGTGGAAGGCCACGCCGTAGATCGCGGCGCGGGCGGCCGGGTCGGAGAGCAGCGCGTCCGCGTCCGGCCATCGGTCGAAGTTGTCGTCGAGCGCCCACAGATGCAGGTTCAGCCCGGCTCGGTCCAGCGCCGGGTGCAGGTGGTCGCGGATCAGCGCCCGCTGCTGCTCGGTGTCCAGCGTCATCCCGGCGTACGACGGGGGAGAGAAGCTGGGCTCGTTCTGCGCCGTGAGCCCGGTCACCGGGACGCCGGCGTCCAGGTACTCCTTCGCGGCCTTCACGAGGTAGTCCGCATAGGTCTGGGTGTACTCCGGCCGGAGGGAGCCGCCCACCAGCGAGCCGCTCGTCTTCATCCAGGCCGGCGCGCTCCACGGGGACAGGACCACCGCGAGCGAGGGGTTGAGCGCGGCGGCCCGCACGAGCAGCGGCACGAGGGTGCGCCGGTCCCGGCCGAGGTCGAACCGGGCGAGGCCCGGGTCGCTCCGGCCCGGCTCGACATCGTCGTAGGTGTAGCTCCCGGAGGAGAAGTCGTTGGCGCCCATGGGCTGACGCAGCACCGAGAGCCCGATGCCTCCGCGCGGGGCGAAGATGTCGTGCATCACACGCGAGCGTGTGTCCGCCGGGAGCGTGTCGAGCAACACGCCCGACGCCCCCGTGATCGACGCGCCCACCCCGAAGAAGTGTTGGTAGCGTTGTCGGTTCTCGACGAGGATGTCGGGATTTGCGGAGTGAACGGGCCCGAAGGAGATGGGTCCGCGGTCGGCGAGCTTGAGCCGACCGTCAGACGTCGTCATCCAGGCGTGAGCCCCGGACCCGGGGCCTCGGGGCGACGGAGAGGCCGTCGCCCGGCGCGGGGGCTCCTGGCCGGTGCAGGTCGCCAGGACGGCGCAGCAGACCGCAGCCACAACCACAGACCCGACCACGCGACTCCACGCGTGCGTCCCCGTTCGTATTCCCCGCGGATCACGCATCCCGAGCTCCCATCTGTCCATCGAGGAGATCTTTGACTGCCCTGAGCCACACCAGCCCACCGCGGCCTTCCGCGTCCACCATGGCACCGACGCGAGGCGAGCCGGGACGCGACGGCGCGCCCGCTGCCTCGGCGACCGTCCTGCTCGTCGGCGACTTCGTGGTCGAGGCGAGCGACGCGCTGAAGGACGCCGGGTACGCGGTCGTCGCACCCCGCCCGGGCGAGGACCCCGTCACCACGTTCTCCCGGATCCGCCCGGACGTGGTCGTCACCGCCGTGGACGTCGGCGCCGACGGCTTCGACCTGCTGCGGCGGCTCCGCGAGGCGCGGCCCGGCCGGACCGTCCCGGTCATCCTGGTCACGAGCGGCGACGAGCAGGAGGTGCTGACCGGTCTGCGGCTCGGCGCCGACGACTGCGTGGCGCGATCCGTCTCCGGCGTCGAGCTCGCCGCCCGGGTCCAGGCCAAGACCGCCCGACCGCCCGTGCCCGCAGCCCTGGTCAGCCGAGACCTCCGCACCGGCCTGCTCGCCGAGCGCACGATCGTCGACGAGGCCGGGCGCGAGCTCGACCGCGGCGTCCGTACGGCGCGCGAGGGCGGCCTCGGGATCATCGAGATCCAGGAGATGCCCCGGCTCCTCGACCGGTTCGGCGGCGGGGCCGCGACCCAGATCGCCACCCAGGTGACCGAGCTGCTCGACGGCTCCCCGCGGGAGCTCGAGCGGATCGGCCTGGACCCCGCCGGACGGCTGCTCGTGCTGCTGCCCGAGACGGCCCCGGCCGAGCTCGGCACCCACCTGCGCGTGCTCGCCCAGCGGATCGCGGCGCACCCCTTCACCCTGGGCAACGAGGACGGCGTCCGGGTGACCCCGGTGACCGGGTGGGCCCGGTTCGCCGACGCCGGCGACGGGCAGGAGCTGCTGGCCCGCGCGGCCACCGCCCTGCGGGCGGCCGCGCACCATCTCGACCTCCTGCCCGTGCAGTGGACCCCGTCCCTCGGCGCCGAGACAGCCGTGCCCGGACAGGCCGGCTGGGTCTCGCGAGCGGTCGACCGGCTGCGGCTGCCCGTCCAGTTCCTGGCCACGCTCGTGGTCGGGGTCGGCCTGCCCTTCGCTGCCTACGCGCTGCTCGGCACGCTCGGGTGGGACGTGTCCGGGGTCGCCTACTGGGTGGTCATGGCGGCCCTCCTGGTGACCGCGGGAACCATCTGGCTGGAGGGCTTCCACGCTCTCGACCCGCAGCGCCCGCCGGACGAGCCGGGTGCGCCGTACCCGGCCGCGACGGCGGTGATCGCCGCCTACCTGCCCAACGAGGCCGCGACGATCCGGTCGACGGTCGAGGCCTTCCAGCGGCTGGACTACCCGGGCCCGCTGCAGATCCTGGTGGCCTACAACACTCCGGAGCCGATGGCGGTCGAGGACGACCTGGCCGAGATGGCCCGCGAGGACCCGCGGATCCTGCCGCTCAAGGTCCCCAACAGCACCTCCAAGGCGCAGAACGTGAACGCCGCGATGAGCCACGTGACCGGGGAGTTCGTCGGCATGTTCGACGCCGACCACCACCCGGAGCCGGGCGCGTTCCGGAGGGCCTGGCGGTGGCTGTCCAACGGCTACGACGTCGTCCAGGGGCACTGCGTGATCCGCAACGGCGACGCGTCGCTCGTGGCTCGCACGGTGGCCGTCGAGTTCGAGTCGATCTACGCCGTGAGCCATCCCGGGCGGGCCGCGCTGCACGGGTTCGGGCTGTTCGGCGGCTCGAACGGGTACTGGCGCACGAGCCTCCTGGCCGAGACCCGGATGCACGGCAACATGCTCACCGAGGACATCGACTCCACGCTGCGGGTGCTGGCGTCGGGAGCCAGGATCGCCTCGGACCCGGCGCTGATCTCCTACGAGCTCGCTCCGACGAACGCACGGGCCCTGTGGAAGCAGCGGGCACGCTGGGCGCAGGGCTGGTTCCAGGTGTCCCGCAAGCACCTGCGCCTGGCGTTCCGGTCCCCGCACCTGGGTGCCCGGCAGAAGGGCGGCCTGGCGTTCCTGCTCGGCTGGCGCGAGATCTACCCGTGGCTGTCGCTGCAGATGTTCCCGGTGCTGGCCTACACCGCCTACCAGGACGGCGGGATCACCCGGCTCAACTGGCTCGCGCCGTCGCTCGCCCTCGCCACCTTGTTCACCCTCGCGGTCGGTCCAGCGCAGACCCTCTTCGCGTGGAGGCTCGCGGTGCCCGAGGTGCGGGAGCGCAGGTCCTGGTTCTGGAGCCACCTGCTGGTCTCCAGCCTGGTCTACACCGAGTGGAAGAACGTCATCGCCCGGATCGCGCAGATCAAGGAGCTCGTCGGCGAGTCCCAGTGGAACGTGACCCCACGCACCGAGGACCCGGCGACCGAGCCGTCCCACCCGACCCGCCCGGAGGTGAACGCATGACCACCCTGAGCATCGAGCGTCCACCCGACGTGACCCCCACCGACGCCCGCCGCGGACCCACGCCCCCGGAGGGAGCGCCACGGCGCGGACGGGCCCGCGAGCTCGAGGGCTACCGCGGCCTGGTCGGCCTCACCATCGTGGTCTTCCACGTCCTCCAGTACGCCGTCCAGGGCGGTGCCCATCTGCCGCCGGTGCTGGCCGCCCTGGCGCGCTTCGAGACCGTCGACGTGCTCTTCCTGCTGTCGGCCTACCTGCTCACGCTGTCCTACGCCCGTGCCGCGATCCAGCAGACCGAGGTGCGGCCGGCCCGGCAGTTCCTGTTCCGGCGGGCGGTCCGGATCCTGCCGTTGTACTGGGTCGGCGTGACGACCGTGTGGGCGATCCGCAACCCGGCACTGCCCGGCGACTGGGTGGACCTGGTCGAGCACCTGCTCTTCCTCCAGGTCTTCGACCGCCAGCGGATCTTCTTCACGGTCGGCCCCACCTGGTCCATGAGCCTGGAGGTCATGTTCTACCTCCTGCTGGTGCTGCTGGCGCCGCTCGCGGTCCGGGCGTGCTCCCGGATCGCCTCCCCGGCGCGCCGGGCAGCGCTGCTGCTCGGCGGCACCGCCGTGCTCGCGGCGATCCCGTGGGTCTGGAACAGCGTCGCCTTCCTGGTCGCTCACGTGCCGTTCGACAACTGGCCGGTCTACTTCGGCCCGCAGGCCCGCTTCGGTGCCTTCGCGGCCGGTATGGCGCTGGCCGTCGTCGTGGCGGTCCGGGACGGTCGCCCGATGTTCTCCGGGATCTGGCCGAGCGTGCTGCGGCTCGCGGGGCTCTGCGTGGTCAGCGTCGGCGCCGTGCTGGCGCGACCGGGGACCTGGGGGCAGGTCGTGTTCCACGACTTCGCCGCCGTCGGCTGGCTGCTGCTGCTCGCCAGCACCGTCCTGGGCGCGCCCGGACAGGTCTGGTCGCGCCTGCTGTCGTGGCGCCTGCTGACCTGGCTGGGGCTGATCAGCTACAGCACCTACATGTGGCACGAGCCGACCATGCTGCTGCTCGAGCACCTCGGGCTGATCGGCCGGAGCACCCAGTCTCTGCCGCTGTCCATCGCCCTCGTGCTCGTCGTGTCGGTGGCCGCGGGGTGGGTCAGCTACCAGCTGGTCGAGCGGCCGACCAGCAAGCTCCGCCTGCTGCGGGACCGCGACGGTCGCGCGCGGGACTACTACCCCGAGCTGCAGTCACGGCACAGCGGCTAGCGTCGTACGCGCGCGGCGAGGTGCGCTACAGCTGGATCCCGCGGGTCAGCGCGCCGTCCACGACCAGGTTGGTGCCGCTGATCCGCCGGGACCGGGGGCTGGCGAGGAAGACCACCGGTCCGGCGACCTCCTCGGGAGTGCCCATGTGGCCGGTCGGGTTGAGCCCGACCGCGGTTCTGAACAGGTCCGGGTCGCCGGTCTCGATGCTCGCCCAGACCCCGCCCTCGAAGTAGGTGTTCCCGGGCGAGACCGTGTTGGCGCGGATGCCCTTGCCGGCCAGCTGCAGCGCGAGACCGTGGACGTAGCCGATGATCGCGGTCTTCGCGGTGCCGTACGGGCCGGAGGCGAAGTCCGACTCGCGTCCGGAGACGCTGGAGACCGCGATGATCGAGGCGGTCTCGCTGCGTTGGAGGTGCGGCATCGCGGCCCGGACGAGCCGGACCGTGTGCATCAGGTCGACGTTGAGGCTGGCCTGCCAGTTCTCCTCGGTGTCGGGGATGGCCAGGGCGCTGACGTTGGCCACGACCACGTCGAGGCCCCCGAACGTCGCGGCCGACTCCTCCACCCAGCCGGCGAGTGCCTCGGCGTCGCCGACGTCGACAGTGGCACCCGTCAGCACCCCGCGGTCGCGCAGGGCGTCGAGGGTGCCGGCGACCTCCTGGGCGTCGCGGGCGCAGAAGCCGACGTGCGCCCCTTCGTCCAGGAAGCCCTCGACGATGGCGCGGCCGATCCCGCGCGTCCCGCCGGTGACGAGGACCCGGGTGCCGCTGAGCTGCAGATCCATGGGACGAGCCTTCCGTTGGCGGGTGGGGGAGGAGCGTCGGTCAGACGGAGCCGAGCGAACGGGCGCGGGCGCGCAGGTCGGCGTGGATGCCGTCGAAGGCGTCGGCCGCACCCGGGAGCAGCTGCTTGGCCGCCTTCACGACGACGCTGTAGTTGGCGTCGACGACGTTGGCGATCGGCACCTGCGCGATCTGCGAGCACAGCTGGTAGGCGTCCATGCGGTGCAGACCGCAGAGCTCACCGACCCAGTGCACGAGCTCGGCGTTGCCGATCCGCCAGGAGTCCTCCATCGGACGGCTGGACCCGATGGTCATCCAGTGGCTGTCGTCCTCGATCCGCGGCCAGCCGGGGGCGCCGCCCTTGACGAGGTCGACGATCAGCGTGGTGGTCATCGCGCCCTCCACGGCCGTGCCGCAGGCTTCCCCCTCGCCCTGGCGGTAGTGCCCGACGCCCACGGAGAACATCGCGCCCTCGACGTTGACACCGAGGAAGACCGTCGAGCCCGCGCGCATCTCCGGGGTGTCCATGTTGCCGCCGAAGCGCTCGGGCACCAGCGACGAGCGGACCTCGCCACCGGCCGGGGCGACACCGACGGTGCCGAGCATCGGCTCGACGGGCAGCTCGACGCGGTGGTCGCTGTGCCGGGCCGTGAACGCGACGGTGTTGCGCTCCCGGTCGAGCTCGTAGATCCAGGTGGTGTCCGGCAGCGGGTCCTGGAGGGTGACGACGCGGTCGGTGCCGGTCATCCCGCCGAAGAACGGGATGGCCGCCGACGCGGCCCAGTCGCGCGCGGGCTCCAGGGCGACCAGGTGGAGCACCAGCGTGTCGCCTGGCTCGGCCCCCTCGACGTAGAAGGGACCGGTCTGCGGGTTGACGAACCGTAGGTCCACCTTGGCGCTGGACAGGTCCTCGACACTGCGCAGCGCGCCACCGAACGCGTCATCGGACCACAGCCGCAGGACGCTGCCCGGCTTCACGCGCATCGCCGGGGCGACGCCGCCGAACGTGTACGCGTACTGCTCACGGGTCGGGGCGTACTCGATGACGTCCATGGCCGGAAACTACCTCAGCCGGTGCGGATCCGAACATGGTCACGGCGGAGGTCGGACACGCGCGTGACGCCCAGCAGTGCGAGGGTGCCGGCGACCTCCTGCCGGAGGATGTCGGCGGCCCGCTGCACGCCGCGCTCGCCGCCGGCCATCAGGCCGTAGAGGTAGGCCCGGCCCACCAGCGCCGCGCGGGCGCCGCTGGCCACGGCGGCGACCACGTCGCTGCCGGACAGGATGCCCCCGTCGACGTACACCTCGGCCCGGTCGCCGACGGCGTCGACGACCGCCGGCAGTGCCTCCAGCGGCGTGGGAGCGCGGTCCAGCTGGCGCCCGCCGTGGTTCGACACGATTACCGCGTCCGCCCCGCCGTCGACCACGGCGCGGGCGTCGGCGACGGTCTGGATGCCCTTGACGACGAGCGGGCCGTCCCAGACCGAGCGCAGCCAGGACAGGTCGTCGATGGTGGCGGCCGGGTCGAACATCGTGCCCACCAGCTCGGCCACGGTGCCCTCGAAGCGGTGCAGGGACGCGAACTCCAGCGGCTCGGTGGTGAGCAGGTCGAACCACCAGCCCGGGTGCAGCGCACCCTCGGCGAAGGTCCTCAGCGAGAGCGACGGCGGGATGGTCAGACCGTTGCGCACGTCGCGCAGCCGGGCTCCCGCGACCGGCGTGTCCACGGTCAGCACCAGCGCCTCGTAGCCCGACTCCCGTGCGCGTACGACGAAGTCGCGGCTCGCCTCCCGGTCGCGCCACAGGTACAGCTGGAACCACCGGCGCCCGTCGGGGGCCGCGGCGGCGAGCTGCTCGATGGACGTGGTGCCCATCGTGGACAACGCGTAGGGGATGCCCGTGCGTGCCGCCACGCGCGCGACCGCCGACTCGCCGTCGGTGTGCATCATGCGGGTGAACCCGGTGGGCGCGAACATCAGGGGCAGGTCCGCGCGACGGCCGAGAACCGTGGTCGAGGTGTCCACGGCGGAGACGTCCTGGAGCACCCGCGGCCGGAACTCGACGCGTGCGTACGCCTCGCGCGAGCGGCGCAGGCTGAGCTCCTCACCGGCGGCGCCGTCGGTGTAGTCGAACACCGCTCGGGGTGCCCGCCTGCGGGCCAGCAGCCGCAGGTCCGGGATCGACGCGACGGTGGCCAGCCGACG